>JACDAW010000140.1 GCA_013695245.1 Pyrinomonadaceae bacterium
ATGCAGGTAGAGCGTAGAGTATGCGCTGTGCATCTCGTAATTCGCGCGGCGGTAAAGGTTGAGAGCCGAACGGTTCTCTTCGTCCACGAGCAGGCAGATCGAGTTTGTGCGTTCGAGAAGATTGCGTCCGAGTTGAGAGAGGCAGCGCAGCCCATGACCTTTGCCGCGCTCATTCGGGTTTACATAGACGCCTTCGAGGTAGATGACTTGAGACGTGTCGGCGATGCTCTCAGCTTTAAAAATCAATCGCCTGTTCTCCGTCAACACCCAGATGCGCCCGCGTTCGATGCGCCGTTGCAGACGCTCTCTGAAACCTGCCGCGTCAACCTGCAGAGGATCGATGCCGCTTTTTTCGGTGATCATCGCGGCGTTGACGAGCGCGATGCTTTTGAGATCGTCGAGCATCGCCGGGCGCAGATTCGGATTGAATTCAAGAGCTTCGAGTGCCCGTCGCTGCTCAAACAAAAGTTCTCTTTGCAGCAGGCGCATGCGGCGGCCATTCGCGCCGTAATAGCGACTAAAAAGATCGATCTTCTCGCGTTCGCCGATGACGACGTGCGCTTGCGGGTAATCTTGCGTCAGGCGCGCGAAGGCGGCGATGGCCGATTTGTGACGCGTTTCAAAAATAACAGTGTGACCGATGAGCGCGACACCCTCCAAGTTTCCCGCCGCGTTCCGGCAGGCATAGAATTTTCCGCGGTTCGCCGGGTTCATTAAACCGTTGTCGCGTACCAAGCCAGACAAAAAGACGGTGTGCGGCGGTCGGGCGGCGAGAAATTGCAGAACCTCTCGTTTCTGCTCCTCGCCCCCGTCGTCGAGCGATTGCGTTTGCAGCAATGCGCTTGACGCTTCGACAGCGCGTGCTTCATCTGAGGTAGTCATTCTTCGTGTAGCTGCGAATGGTGACATTTAAGTTCGACTCGTGATTTTGCCGTTCGATTCCCGCTCGCGCAATCTATTGCATCTCGGCGGTTCGGTCGCCCTCGACCAAAACCTGCTGCGCTTGCACGACGTTGTCGCCAAGGACGATGCCATCGCCGACGAGACTCGAATCACCTAGCACGATGCCGTCGCCCAAGACAATACCGTCGCCGAGAACAATGCCGTCACCGAGCATAATGCCATCGCCTAACACGATCCCGTCACCTAACACGATCCCCGTCCCGTATATTTTCTGATACTGCGTAATCAGGTTCGTGCCCTTTGCGTAGGTGTGATTGAGGAGAATGCCCTGCGCCCACGTGAAGGTTTGTCCGGCGACGGTTGACTGCGGCTTCGGTAGCGTTTTGCTGGTGAGAAGCGGCGCGCCGGTGCGAGTCGTTGAACGCAAATCCGTGCGCACTAATTTCGCCAGACGCACTGCACCTTCGACGTTGAGCGCGCCCGCGCCCTGCTCGAACGTGTTGTAACCGGAAATTTGCTGCGCGGTGTACATCAAGATCATCTTCACCAAATTTGGCGTGAGCTTCGGGTTGGCTTGCAGCAAGAGCGCCGCCGTGCCGGAGACAACAGGTGCGGCCATCGAAGTGCCGCTCAAGCGCATTTTTGTTGCGCGTGAGCGGTTGTGCTCGTAAAGCGGAAATTGCCGAAACATAAGGCGGCGATTAGCGCTGCGCAGATGAGAAAGAAGACGGTGGTGGGGAAACGTCTAAGCTCAAGCATCTCGATTGAAAACTCCTTCGGCTCGTAATCACAAATAAGTCTAACTAAACTTTCGGGGCGCGAAAGAATCGCACCGTATATGCAGCGTTGTTGGCAAGCATTGTGCCTCTTAGAATAAAAATCAGTTTAGCTTATTTCCTTGAAGGAAACGGCAGATGCGAATCGGCCAGGCGCGCTCCGGGAATTTGTGGCGGTCAGTTTGGCGATCAAATGTCGTCAATTTGATGAAAAGCTTCATGCGCTTGAGAATCACTCATCCGGCTAACGTTCCGGGAGTGTAAAGTGTCGCCATCTAAGGCATGATGGATGAATGGGTCACGTCGCATGACAGTCGGTCGCGCTTCGTTGTAGTATCATTACAAGGCGACTTTGAGAGTTTATAAAAAGTAAGCGCGAAGCGTGATGGTCGTTGCCGCCCGCAGTAAGTAGCAAGCGGGTTAGTCAAGCTTCGTTAAAGCGTCAAACCGGCTGCCGAAAAAGTTTTGTCGAAACAGGAACGAGGGGATTCAACTTACGAGGCGCGACCGAGCATGTGCCCTAACTGCGGCGCAATCATCGGCGCGGGCGAAAGTGTCTGCGGGCAATGCGGCGCGCCTGTGATGGGCGCAGTCGTATTGCCGCACCGCCCCATCAGAGACGCCGAAGCGATGCGCTTCGCGCGCGCGATCCTCAAGCGCCCCGCCACTTTTACGATCCTCCTGCTCGTCGCCAACATTTTCGTTTTCCTGCTAATGACCTTCTCCGGCGGCACGGAGAATTACGAAACACTCCGACTCTTCGGCGCGAAATTTAATTCGCTGATTGAGCAAGGCGAGTGGTGGCGTTTTATCACGCCCGTTTTTATTCACATCAATTGGATTCACCTGCTCGCCAACATGTACGGGCTGTTTATCTTGGGGCCGTATGTTGAAAAGCTTTATGGCTCGGCGAAGTTTGTCGTCTTCTGGATCGTGGCAGGGATCGCGGGCGTTGCAGGAAGTTATTTCGCTGCCAAATACGGAATGCACGAAGGCTTCATGGGGCGCTTCCTGTTTCGCGGCGGCGACGGCCCCTCGGCGGGCGCTTCCGGCGCATTGTTCGGATTAATCGGCGTGCTCTTTGTCTTCGGCATCAAGTTTCGCCACGAACTCCCCGACGGCTTCAAACAAGCCTTCGGCACGGGGATGCTGCCGACGATTCTCATTAATCTCTTTATCGGCTACGCGCTTCCCTTTATTGATAACGCCGCGCATATCGGAGGCTTGCTGGCAGGCGCAGTGTTGGCTTTGTTCGTCGGCTACAAACGACCGCATGAGCGCGCCGGAGTAGCTTTCATCTGGCACTTGCTGCAAGCGTTGGCGATCCTGCTTGTCGTCGTCAGTTTCTTTTTCGTCGCACGCAATTACACGGGCGCGCCGCCCGCTTTGCCTGAAGATATAAACGCGGCCGCCGCGCGCGTTCTTGGCGGCAATGAGCGGGACGTGAGCGCATACTTTGAAGCGGCAAACGCGGGGCAGCAAGCGTTCGTGCAGGCTGTTAGCGGCAACGCGAGCGGGGCGCAAGCAGCGATTGAAAAACTCTCACAAGCGCCGCGTCTGGATGATAGAGCGGGCGAGTTAAGCGACGAACTGAAGAAGTTGATCGAAAGAGCGCGCGATTTATCTGCCGCCGAAAAGCCGTCGAACGCAAAAGCGCAACGGGCGCGCAACCAAACTCTAAATGAACTCGTTAGTGATTACAGCTTGTGGCAAGCGCGGCGGCTCGAATGGATTAAGACTAGCGGAAAGAAATACGGCATCGTGATTCAAGAACCGGCCGCGACGCCTCAAACAAGCGAGCGCTAAAATTCGATTCATTCGATTCGTTCCTGTGTGTCGTTTGCATGACGAGCTAAATCATCACACTAAAGTTTTTGCAAAGCGATTATCGTCGAAAATTCAACTCATAAAATTTGATCAGAGGAGAAGAAATCAAAGATGGAGATTAGGAAAGTAGGAGTGCTCGGCTGCGGCTTGATGGGCGCAGGCATCGCGCAGACGGCCGCTACCGCTGGCTTTGACACGGTTGTCCGCGAAGTTTCCGAAGAAGCATTGAAGAAGGGTTTAGCTGGCATCGAAAAATCGCTCGCCAAATTCGCCGAGAAGGGCACGATCACCGGAGAGCAGCAAACCGAGATTCGCGGAAGGCTTTCGAGCACGACTGATTTTGAGCCGCTTGCCGATTGCGACATTATCATCGAAGCGATCATCGAAAACCTTGAAGTGAAGCGCGAAACCTTCAAACGCCTTGACGAGCTTTGCAAGCCGGAAACAATTTTCGCCTCAAACACTTCGTCGCTTTCGATCACCGAGATGATGACGAGCACCTCTTCTGATCGTCAACAACGCTTCATCGGCCTTCACTTCTTCAACCCCGTGCCTTTAATGAAGCTGGTCGAAGTCGTGCGCACGATTCTGACGAGCGATGAAGCTTATGAAGCGGGTGTAGAATTCGGAAGTCGGCTCGGCAAAACTCCGGTGCGCGCCGGAGACAAAACGGGATTCATCGTCAACCGTCTGCTCGTGCCCTACATGCTCGATGCCATTCGCGCTTTGGAAGAAGGCGTCGGTTCGATCACGGATATTGACAATGCGATGCGCTTGGGCTGCGGCTATCCGATGGGGCCGTTTACGCTCGGCGATTTCGTCGGATTAGATACGACTTACTACATCGCTGAGATCATGTTCAACGAATTCCGCGAAAAGCGTTTCGCTCCGCCGCCGCTACTCAAACGCATGGTCTTGGCCGGACTCTACGGCCGCAAATCGGGTCGCGGCTTCTACGACTACACAGCTGATCCGAAGAATCCTGTGCCGATGAATCTTGTGTAAAGTTCGGGGAATTTGAAACCTTACAATTTCAAATTACGGAGCAAGTATGAAGGAACGACAGCGAATTTCTTCGGGCACGAAGTGGGAGCCTTTCGTCGGTTACTCGCGCGCCGTCAAAGTTGGTGATCGCATTTATGTATCGGGCACAACGGCGACTGATGAGCGTGGCGAGATTGTCGGCATCGGTGACGCTTACGCGCAGACATTGCAGACCATCAGAAATATCGAGCGCGCGCTGCGGCACTTCGGCGCAGGATTGGAGACTGTCGTGCGAACGCGAATGTTTGTAACGGACATTAGCCGCTGGGAAGAATACGGGCGGGCGCATGGCGAACTCTTCGGCGAAGTGCGCCCCGCCACATCAATGATTGAGGTGAAGAATTTGATTGACCGAGCGATGCTCGTCGAGATTGAAGCTGACGCCGAGCTATAAACGAACTGTAATCTTTAATCCGCCGCTTGCCGCTCGTTTCCCCTTCACCTATACTGCCCGTCGAGCGTTGATTATCTTCACGCTGGCTTGGAGTTAGTAAAAAGCAATCGTGCAACCCGTTACACACCAAGGACGATTAAACGCCGCCGGATTTCGCTTTGCGATCATCTCCAGCCGGTGGAACGATTTTCTTACGTCGCGTCTCGTCGAAGGCGCGCTCGATGCGCTTGAGCGTCTCGG
>JACDAW010000141.1 GCA_013695245.1 Pyrinomonadaceae bacterium
GTTTAAGGCCGTGATATTGCCTTGCGTCAAGATAGGCTTGATGTAAGCGCGTTGAGCGAGCTGGGCGAGCAAGGTTTCAAGCGACGAACCGTAACGCTCCTGAATGTTGCGCGATTCGGCTTCCGGCAAAGTGGCCAGCAGGCGGTCAGGGCCGGAAATGTAGCTGATCATCACGACGGCCTTGCCAACCGTGAGCGCGCTCGAATCCGTGTCGAGCGGCAACACGGGAAGGCTTTCGGGCGTTGCTTTCGGATCAAGTTGGCACACGGCCAAGTCATCGCGCTGCGAAGAATTCTTTATGCGAAGCGAAATTTGCTGGCGTTGATTCGGGAAGAAAGCGACGAGACTTTTCAGCTTCGGTCGCCCGTTTACGCTCGCGCTTAAATATTGCGCGCGTTCGTCCGCCGCCCAAGGCTGCACGGCAACGTGCCAGTTCGTCAGAACATATCCGCCGCCGACGTGAAAACCTGTGCCGACGAACGGGCGTTCGTAGATCGCGCCGTTGCCTTCGGTGGTTAGAGTTTCTCCCGCGCCGCCCGTGTCTGCCGTTGTCGCCGCGCCCTCCTCAGTAGTGGTCGGTGGTATCGTCGCGTCCGGGTAACGAAGCGGGCGATTTGAGTTTGGTTCGATGAAGAAGTAAGAACCGGCGATCATGCAGACGCCGTTGCCGTAGGCGCTGCCGAGTTGCGGGGCGAGCGAGAGGCTCGAACGAATCTCATTGTTAGCGTCGTCAATCGTCGTGATCTGCGAGTTAGCGCGGCGCATCTGTTCGCCCATCTCGGCAAGTCGCTCGTTCTGCTCTTGAATGCGGCGGCGACTCTCCTTGATCTCTTTGTAAGTAGCGAAACCGAAATAAAGCATTCCGCCGACGAGCGAGACGGCGATGAGGAGCACGACGATCTTCGTCAGTGGGCTTATTTCGCGGACAAGCTCGCGCGTAAACTCGCGCAGAAAAACTTTGGCATCGTCGCGTCGTGAGGTCGCTGCCGCCTCAAGCGCGGCGTGTTCGATGAACGGGGCGACGTGAATTGGCGATTGATTTCCTTGCGCCAGCGTCGCGGGCGACGCGCCGACGGGAAAGAACTGCAATACGAGTTCGGTTGAGCCGACTTCGACGCGGTCGCCGTCTTCAATAATTGCGCCCACAACCATCGGCGCGTTGTTATGTGTAATGGAAATTGAGCGGTTGAAATCCGCAACGCGGTAATATCCGTTGGAGCATGCAAGCTCAAGCAATGCGCCGGATTGAAAGGGGAGGAGGGAAGCGTGAAGCCGCAGATCGCTTTCTTCGCTTGAGCCGATCTTGATACGATCTTGCGTCAGCACTTCGGTGTGCTTGTCGGGGCCGACTTCGATGTGAATTACAAGACCGTTTGCCATCGGGCAATTAAAATTCCTTACCTTGAATGGCGACCAAGAAGTGTCGCCAAGAAACATCATTCTATAACAGAGTTGTATTTACGGGCAAAAGAATCGTAGCATCAGGCGAATGCTGAAAACCGCGCTGGTCTGTTTTCAAGCTTAAGCGGCGGCAAGTTCCTTATGCGCTTGATAATGGCAACAACTGACGTGAGAGGCGCATCAAAGCCGTCGAGTAGAAAACGTGAGCGCATCAATTCGTTTCCCGGAGCACCTAAATTTATGACACGTAGCTTGGTTTTATATGCGGCAATCGGCCTTTCGATGGGGTTGCTTGCCGCAAATTTTATTTCGACCGCACAAGGGCAAAGCGCAGTGGCGCGTCTCGCCTACCGCGAGCGCAAACTTCCAAACGGCTTGCGCTTGATCAGCCTGCAAGATAATTCTACCCCGACCGTTGCCATTCAGGTGTGGTACAAAGTCGGCTCGAAAGACGACCCGGAAGGCCGTAGCGGTTTCGCTCACCTCTTCGAGCATCTCATGTTTAAAGAAACGAAGAACATGAAATCGGAGATGCTCGACCGTTTGACGGAAGATGTCGGCGGCGAGAACAACGCTTTTACGGCCGACGATATGACGGTTTATTACGAAATCGTTCCATCCAATTATCTGGAAACTCTGCTCTGGGCGGAAGCCGACCGCCTCGCATCGCTCAGCGTTGACGATCCCAACTTCAAATCGGAGCGCGACGTGGTTAAAGAAGAATACCGAGAGCGCGTGCTCGCGTCGCCCTACGGCAAGCTGGGGCTTTTGATCGAACAAAAATCCTTCACCGTTCATCCTTATCGTCGTCCCGGCATCGGCAATATTGATGAACTGAACGCGGCGACGATTGATGACGTGCGTAAGTTTCACGACACCTTTTATCGCCCCGACAATGTGACGATGGTCGTCGTCGGTGACTTCGATCAAAAGCAACTCGACGCTTGGGTTGATCGCTATTTCGCACGCATCCCGAAACCTGCTGCGACGCTGCCGCGCGTCACAATCAAAGAGCCTTCGCGCACAAGCGAGCGGCGTTATGTTGAATACAATAAGAACGTGCCGTTGCCAGCCGTCGCCGTTACATATCTGATTCCGCCCGCATCAGACGCAGATGCTCCCGCTTTGCAAGTTGCCGAAACGATTCTCTCCGAAGGCGAATCGTCACGCCTCTACCGCGCGCTTGTTTACGAACAACAACTCGCTGCTGTGACGGGCGCGAACGCCGATTTGCGCGAAGACACCGGACTCTTTGTGCTGCAAGCGACGATGGCGGGCGGCAAAAAACCTGAAGACGGCGAGCAAGCGCTTTACAGAGAACTGAAGCGAATGCAGAACGAAACTGTTTCGCCCGCCGAACTCTCAAAGGCGATTAATCAGCTTGTAACCAGCCAGCTCCGCGAGCGCGAAACCAACAACGGCAAGGCGCTTGCGCTCGGCAGCGCGGCGGTTGTGCAAGGCGACGCTTCGCGCGCCAATTCAGAGATCGAACAGTTGCGCGCCGTGACTGCGACGGACGTGCAGCGCGTAATGCGCAAATATTTCTCGGACACGAATCGCGTTGTGATCTTTTATCTGCCCGAATCAATGCGCGGAAAGGAAGGGGAGTGATGAAAATTTACGACTCAATCTTTCGCCATTCAATTTATAAGTTCCTCTGCGCGTTCGCCGCGCTATCTGTTTTATTGACGCCGATGATTTCACAAAGTCAGCAGGAAACTCCACCCGCGCCGTCTCAGCCGCGACCCGCGCGTTTTCCTTCGCCCGTCGAGCGCACGCTGCCAAACGGTCTGCGCGTTGTCGTGATTGAGAAGAAGGACACGCCGCTTGCCGTCGCACAGCTTTTAATTAAGAACGGCGGCGAGGTTGATCCGCCCGCGCTGGCCGGAGTCGCGCAGATGACTGCATCGCTCGTTACGCAAGGAACAGCAACGCTCAGCGCGCCCCAGATCGCCGAGACAATCGAAGCCCTTGGCGGCAAACTCGAATCCGGAGCAACTTGGGACGCTTCCATTGTCAACGTTGATGTCGAAGCATCAAAATTAAATCAAGCGATGACGATCTTGGCGGATGTCGTGCGTCGCCCGTCGTTTAAAGACGAAGAGATCGAGCGCCTGCGCCAACAAACGCTCGACGGCTTAAGCGTGGCGCTGGAGCAGCCGGGAACTCTCGCGCGCCTCGTCGCCGCCCGCGTCATCTTCGGCGACACACCTTACGGTCATGCTTTAACGGGCACGCCGCAATCCGTTGCGCGAATCAAGCGCGACGACATCGTTCGGATGCACACTAATATTTACCGCCCAGACAACGCCGTGTTGGTTGTCGGCGGCGGCGTCCGCGCAGAAGATGTTTTCAGGCTTACACAAAATCTTTTCGGCGATTGGAAAAAGCCGAACGAAACTCTTTCGTCAACACCTGTGGCGAGCATGACCAACAGCGCATCAGCCGTTCGCAGTGCTCGCGTTGTGGTTGTTGACAAACCCGATGCCGGTCAAGCGGCGGTCGTCGTCGCGCGCAAGGGTTTGCGTCGCAGCGACAAAGATTTCTTTCGCGGCATCGTCGCCAATTCCGTGCTCGGACTTGGCTACTCGGCGCGCTTGAATCAAGAGGTGCGCATCAAACGCGGATTGAGTTACGGCGCGTTTAGTTCGCTCGACGCGCGGCGCGATGTCGGCCCTTTCACAGCCTCGACACAAACCAAGAATGAGTCGGGCGCGGAGGTCGCCGCGCTTATCGTCGGCGAACTCGAACGCCTTGCCACATCGCCCGTTGTTGAAGCGGAACTTGCGCCGCGCAAGTCGGCGCTTACCGGAAACTTCGGGCGCAATTTGGAGACGACCGAAGGTTTAGTAAATTTTGTCGCGCGTTTAGCTCTACAGGGTTTGAGTTTCGATGAGATCAATCGCTACGTCGGTAACGTGCAAGCCATAACGGGAGAAGACGTGCGGAAGTTTGCTGGCGCGCGGCTCGACGCTAAAGCAGCGAACGTCATTGTCGTCGGCAATGCGAGTGTGTTTCTCAGCGATCTGCGTAAGCGGTTTTCAAACGTCGAAGTGATTCCGGCAAGCGAACTTGATCTGAATTCTGCTAACCTGCGGCGTGCTAGCCCAAACGCGGCGGTCAAATAAGGAAGCTTTAAGGGTGATTCATATTAAAACGATCAACTGTTAGCGAATAAACGCTATGACGAGAAACTACAGGTTGATTTTCTTTGTTGGCATCCGCGTTTTGGCGTGTGTCTTTGCCGTTGCTACCTTTATGTTTGCCGCAAAAACGCCGGGTGTGTTTCAAAATGACGAGAACACCGAAGCGCGCAAGCAGGCTGCCCAGACTGCCGCGCGGCAGCTAACTGATCGCGATCCGCTTGTGCGTCAACGCGCCGCAGAAGAATTGGCAAAGCTCCCGGCCGTCGAACAACGCAAGCTCGTCGAAGGTTATCGCTTGCAAGAGAAAAACGCGCGCGTGCGTCTCGCGCTCGATTGGGCGCTTTATCGTATGGGACGAACTGAACGATTGTTCGCCATTGTGCGCGCTCTCAATTCGTCAAGTTCAGAACAAGCACACTCTTATCTTATTCAACTCGACAGTCCCGAACCGCTCTACATGTTTCTTGAGACAGCAAAAGGGCGCACGCTTGTTGGCTTGCTCGAAGTTTTCGCACGTATCGGAGATAGCGATACGCTGCAAAGAATCAAGCCTTTTACGAGCGCAGTTGACCTTAAAGTTGCCGACGCCGCGCGTTTCGCTGAAAAGGAAATCTCATTGCGTCTTGCCCAAAACTCAAATGCAACTTCCGCGCGTCCGCCTCAGACGCCAAACACAAACCCTGCTTCACCATAAGCGATCATTCAGCGCTGAACTTTAGAAAACGAGGAGCAAACCGGTTTGCTCCTCATTGTTTTTGGAAGAATAAATATTAGAGCCGAAAGCGTCGGCGGGGTGCGCCTTTTTGCTGCTATCACGTTATACTTAATTCCGACAAAAATCATGCACCCGAATCTTCGCTCATTCCTCGATCTGCTTCGGCGCGAACGCGACATCATTCACATCGAAGCGGAAGTTGACCCACATCTCGAACTCGCTGAAATTCATCGCCGCGTGATCGCGGAAGGGGGCAAGGCGCTTTTCTTTGAGCGCGTGAAGGGAAGTCGCTACCCGGTGGTGACGAATATGTTCGGCACCGCGCGGCGCATCGAACTTGCTTTCGGCAGTAAGCCGGAAAAACTCGTCAAAGAAGTGGTTCACGTCGCCGAATCGCTGCTGCCGCCGAAGCCGAACGAACTGTGGCGGCATCGCGGACTCGCGCTCGAAGCTCTGCGCCTCGGCACGCGCAACGTGCGCGGTCGCGCGCCCGTCACCGAAGTTATTGACAGTCCCGCGCGGCTCGATGAGCTTCCTATTTTGACGACGTGGCAGGAAGACGGCGGGGCATTTATTACCCTGCCACTTGTTTATACGGAACACCCGACGACAGGCAAACACAATCTCGGCATGTACCGTATTCAACGCTACGACCGGGAGACGACAGGGATTCACTGGCAAATTCACAAAGGCGGCGGGTTTCATTATCACGAAGCGGAACGCGCCGGGAAGTCTCTGCCCGTAACGATTTTCTTAGGCGGCCCGCCCGCGCTCATCCTCTCAGCTATCGCTCCCTTGCCCGAAGACGTGCCGGAACTCGTGCTTGCTTCCGTGCTTGCGGGCGAGCGCGTGAGGATGACGAAGAATCCTCTGAATGAAGGCCACAAACGACTTGTCGCGGAAGCGGAGTTTGCGATTGTCGGGAGCGTCGCCCCGCATGAGCGCCGCCCTGAAGGCCCTTTCGGCGATCACTATGGCTATTATTCGCTCAAGCACGATTATCCGATTTTCAAAGCATCAGCCGTCTGCCATCGCCGCGATGCGATCTATCCGGCGACCGTCGTAGGCCGCCCGCGTCAGGAAGATTTCTTTATCGGCGATTATCTACAAAATCTTTTATCGCCGCTCTTTCCGCTTGTGATGCCGAGCGTGCGCGAGCTGTGGTCGTATGGCGAGACGGGTTTTCATTCATTGGCGGCCGCAGTTGTGCGCGAACGCTACCGCCGCGAAGCGCTCGTATCCGCGTTCCGCATTTTGGGAGAAGGGCAGTTGTCGCTCACAAAATTCTTGCTGCTTACAGATGCGCCGCAGGATTTGCGCGACTTCCGCAAACTCTTCGAGCACATTCTGGCGCGCGTGCGTTTTGAAACTGACCTCTTCATCTTCTCAAACGTTTCGATGGACACGCTCGATTACACAAGCGGCAAAATCAACGAGGGAAGTAAAGCCGTGATGCTCGGTCTTGGAGATGCGGTGCGCGAGCTTCCACGCGAGTTTTGCGGCGAACTTCCGGCAGGAGTGAAGTGTGCAGAAGTTTTTTGTCCGGGTTGTTTGGTCGTTGAAGGCGCGCCTTACGCAGAAGAACCAATGCAAGCCGAACGCCTCGCGCAAGCAAACGCATTCAAAGATTGGCAGCTAATTGTCTTACACGATGATGCGCGCGTGGCGCATCGCTCGGAAGATTTTCTGTGGGCGACATGGACGCGCTTCGAGCCTGCTTCAGACATCTATGCGGCTGAAACAATCGTCAGTCGCCATCATCTCGGTTACCGCGCGCCCGTCTGTGTTGATGCGCGCATGAAACCTTCCTACCCGGCGGAACTTGTCGTTCGTCCAGACATCGCTGCGCTTGTTGACCGTCGTTGGGGAGAGTATTTTCCGAACGCTTCTAATCAAAACGGATAGGAGCGGTGGCG
>JACDAW010000145.1 GCA_013695245.1 Pyrinomonadaceae bacterium
TCCGCTACTTCGGCGATGTATGCGCCGCCGACGCGCGCCGCAACTTCCAGAAAATAAAAACGTCCGTCTGCGCTGCCCTTAATAAATTCGGCGTGTGTCGCGCCGCACCGGAGTCCGAGAGCAGGAATAAGTTGGCGATTTAATCGCAGCAGTTCTTTGCGTTCATCGGAGTTGCGCCGGAGCGTGAACGAACGAAAAACGCCGCCCTCGTGCGCCACCTTCATCGGCGGACGCCCGTAGCAATTAGCTTCCGCAAAAATCACGCGCCCGTTATTGAGAAGCGCATCAACGTGAAAAACATCGCCCGCCACAAAGCGTTCGAGCAGGTAATGAGTGGATCGCTCACGGTGTTTCTCGCGCGCATCGAGGCGTTCAAGCGCGCGCCAGAATGCTTCCGCGTCGTGTAGCTTTTCGATTCCGATGGCGGAAACATCGGCGCGCGGCTTGAGAATCCACGGGGGCGACACACGTCCCATGTAGCTGTGTAAATCTTCGTAGTTGAGCGTGTGGACAAATTCGGGGACGTTGATGCCTGCCTTTTGCGCCGCGACGCGCATCGCCAATTTATCGCGGAATCGGCGCGCCGTTCCGCTACTCATACCATCAATGCACAGATGTTCGCGGACAAGACTCGCTGTGATCACGTCATACTCTTCAAGCGCGACGATGCGATCAACCTTCACGCGGCGCGCGATCTCGGAGACAAGACGGATGAAAGAATCAGCGTCGGCATCGTTCGGCACGGTGAAAAGATTGTCGAGGCTTTCGCGCGGCCAATCCTCATGCTGCTGCTTCTCTTTCGTCACAAGCACGACGCGCCAACCTTGCCGTTTGCATTCGCGCATAAACTCGCCGCCTTTGAAGAAGCTGGCGAGACAGACGATTGTTGGCGGAAAAGGTCGTGGTTCAATCACAAAGCTCGACTCAAACACTTGGAAAGCTGCCAATCAAGATGCGCCGCAATAAATGTAAACTTTACAGTTCAGGTTGTGGGTAATGAAATTAGAAGCGTTGACGAATCTTTTGTCAACGAAAGGAGCATAGAACGCAGTTTATCCGGGCGAGCACAAACGCTTCCTAATCGCTTTTCTAGTGTCGCACCTAGCCGTTCGGCTGATGTGAACAACATCCCATTGCGGCATACTCCGAGCATCTCAGGTGAGAATCTTGTTTGTTTTCGAGGAAGAAGTAAGATGGAAAACGTTAATGACAAATCTAATGGATTAAGCGAACTCTCAGACGATCTGACGGCAGCGGTTGAAAAGGTTAGCGCGCGTGTGGTCGCCATCAACGCGCGCCCGCGCGTCGCTTCGAGCGGCGTGATGTGGCGTCCGGGCGTGGTGGTTTCCGCCAATCACACGATCCGCCGTGATGAGGAGATCACGATCACGCTGCCTGACAACCGCACTGTTTCCGCCACGCTTGCCGGGCGCGATGGGAGCACTGATCTGGCGATTCTTAAAATAGAGAATAATGAAACGCAAGCAATTGAAGTTAGCGCTCCAGCCGAGATTAAAGTTGGACAACTTGTGCTCGCCGTCGGGCGCACGGGCGGCGAAGGCGTAAGCGCGAGTTTAGGGATCGTTAACGCAGTGCGTGATGCGTGGCGAACGTGGCGTGGCGGCGTTATTGATAAGTTTGTGCGTTTGGATTTGAATATCCACTTGGGATTCTCCGGCAGCCCGCTGGTGGATGCAAAGGGAAGCATTCTCGGCATCAACACGTCGGGACTCGCGCGCGGAAGCGCGATCAGCATTCCAAACTCGACGGTTGACCGAGTTGTTGACGAACTGTTGACGCGCGGTAGCATTGCGCGTGCATACATCGGCGTCGGGATGCACCCGGTATATCTGCCGGACGCGCTCAGGATCAAATTGAATTTGGAAGGGCGAAGCGGCGTCATCGTGTTGAGCGTCGAACCAAACGCGCCCGCAGAAAAAGCCGGACTGCTGCTCGGCGATGTGATGGTTGCCCTTGACGACACACCGGTCGGCGATACGGCCGACGTGCAACGTTTGCTCGCGCCGAAGCGCGTCGGGCAGGAGATAAAGGCAGCCATCATTCGCGGCGGCGAACTGATGGAGTTGACGATCACGGTCGGCGACCGTCCGCAGAGAAGTCGGCGAAGAGGGTAACGTGATTATCGCACGAAGCCTCTTATCGCTTCTTAGATTGGAGACAAGGTGACGCGCGTGGCAGTCGTGGCGGCGAGTGAGGTGGTGCGCGCCGGGTTGGAAGCGGTCGTGTCGGCGCGCGATTCTTTTGAGACGGTTGGAAGCTTCGCGGATTTCGCGGAGCTTGAGCAGGGAATCGAAGATGCGCAACCTGACGTTGTGTTATTGGACATAGATGAGAAGCCGGAAGACAGGCTCGACGCTTTATATTCGCTTGCCCGCGCATTCGCTTCCGCACATTTCGTGCTTCTGACTTCGCGTTCGCAAGGAGCGTGGACGATTGACGCGCTGCGCTCCGGCGTGCGCGCGATCTTGGAGCGCGACGCGATGGCGAGCGAGATCGTGGCGGCCATCGAAGCTGTCAGCAATAATCTCGTCGTCGTTCAAGTTGAGACGATGAACGCGCTATTACCAATCGCATCGCGGAACGAGCGCGAGATAGATGAATTGCCGGTTGAGAGATTAAGCAATCGTGAGATCGAGGTGTTAGGAATGCTTGCGGAAGGATTGGGCAACAAGATGATCGCTTATCGTCTCGGCATCTCGGAGCACACCGTTAAGTTTCACGTCGGCTCGATCTTCGGCAAACTCGGCGTCTCCAGTCGCACTGAAGCCGTGACGCTCGGCATCCGGCAAGGAATGATTATGCTGTAGGCATATGATGAGTGAGGAGACGGTTGATAAACTTCAGTCCGCAATCCAAATGCGCGTTTCTTCCCGGTCATGCTCGCTGCTTGTTGTCCGGCGATCTAACAGCGAACGACAAAAGATATACATCGCCCAGCACTCAACGGCGAACGGCGGAAATCCGAAGTAGCCGAGCACCGGCATCTCGAAGATTTTAACGTCGCCGAAGTAAGGCACGGTGTATGTCCATTTCGTGATCGCCCAGTAATTCCAAAACTCCCACAACACGCCGCACACCGCTCCGCTCGCCAAGAGCACCGCAAGTCGGCGATAACTGCCGCGTGCGATGTCGCCAGTGATCGAAGGCGAACTGCGCAAGGCATTAAGCGGATCAAGCAGCGCGATCCACGAAAGCCACACGACCGGCACAAGCCATTGCGAAACAACGACGAGCGGCAGGATTGCGCCCATTGCGCCGACGAAAATAAGGCCATACAAAAACGGCTTCGAGATTTTAACAGGACGACGGTTTGATTGATTCTTAAAGAGCGTTGCGCCGAATAGTTCAGCCGTTATAAATAGCGCGGGGAAGATCGTGGCAAACGCCCAATCGTATCCGACGCGGCGCAGGTAAGGATTCGGCTCAAGGTTATGATAGTGCCACCACAGTTCTAAATCTGATCGCCAAAAACGCGGCGCGTTGTAGAGTTCAAACAACCACCAGCCGCCGACGGAAACGATTGCCGCCAGCAAAAACTCTTTGCGATTTGAAACGAGCGGAGAACTTCCGCGAAACCTGTAAAGCAGAGCATCAGCGAAGAGGATAAAGCCCGTCCAGATGACGGGTGTGAACCAGCGCCCGACGAGCGCATCGCCTGAGAACAACAACACCTCTGCGAGCAAAATGATCGCAAGCCCCGCGTAGCCGTGCGCCGGAAATCTTCTGTGCGCGTCCATAACTCCCTCGCGTTAATTGATCCTTCATTTATAGCACAGGAAACACGCGCGCTATCATCGCACATAGAAAATTTTGGTTACAAGAGAAATCCTTAGCGCGTAAACAGAATTTAGAATTCAAACTCACTGGTGACGCGGCCTCGCGGCGCGAAGCGTGTTAAAATTTTAAATCCTATGAATGCTTCGGAAAGAGACGAATCACATTCAACCGCCGAGATGCCGTCGAAGCGGCGACGAAGCGCACCGTGGCTGCTCGGCGCGCTCGTGCTCGTGTTGCTTGCCCTGTTGCTCGCCCAACAGGTCTTCGGAATGTGGACGGTCTTTACGCCGGAAGGCGCGGCGGATGTTCTTATTCTTTACGGTTTGTCGTCGCTCATCTTCGTCGCTTTCATTATCTTCAGTTTTATCTTGCTGCGCACGCTGTTGAAGTTGCGCCGCGAACGCCGCGAGAGTTTGCTCGGCTCAAAGATCAAGACGCGCCTCGTCGTTTATTTTATCGCCGGAAGCCTCTTGCCGATCACGGCGATGGCGACCTTTTCGTTCTTCTTCCTCAATCGTTCGCTTGAGAAATGGTTTAACCGCTTGCCGGAAGATGTGGTCACGGAAGCGCACGCCGCGCAAGCCTACGATACGCAAAAACAGCAGGAGAATTTACGCGACAACGTTGCGCTCGTCGCTTCCGTCATCAACGCGCATCAATCATCTGAAAATGCTTCTCCAAACTTCGACAACTTGCGGCAGAGCGCACGACTCGCCGCATTGCAGCTCGTCTCGAATAGCGGCGAGGTGTTGCAGAGTTCGGTTGACGATGCAACCGTTTCTAATACGGGCGGCACGGGAGCGCAAGAGCGAAACGAACTTGAGCGAGTGATGGGCGAAGCGCGACGGTTCCATGTTGAGCGCGGCGCGGAAGCTGTTTCGGCAACAGATAACCGCGCCTTTCATACGGCCGTGTTTCCGCTCGGCGTTGACAAAATGTTGATCGCCGCGCGCGCCAACGAAAGTAATAGAAGTCTTGACCGGATCGTTGAAGGCTCGGAAACTTTCGCCGCACTGCGGGCGCGGCAAAGGCGTGTGCGGATGGTGGGTTTATCAACGCTAGGTTTGATGACGCTATTGCTGCTCTTCGCCGCAACGTGGACGGCGCTTCACCTTGCCAGTGGTATCGCCGCGCCCGTCCGCGCGCTCGCTGAGGCGGCGGACGAAGTGGCGCGCGGCAATCTCTCGCATCGCGTTAATACAACTTCAAGCGATGAACTCGCGTTGCTGGCCGAATCTTTTAACGGCATGACGGCACAGCTCGAAGAGAATCGCGGGCGCATTGAAGCCGGAGCATCAGAGTTGCGCGAAAAGAATCAAGCGCTCGCCGAACGCCGCAACTACATTGAAACGATTCTCGAATCACTTTCAACCGGCGTCGTCTCACTCGACGAGCGCAATCGCGTGACGACGATCAACGCGGCGGCGCTTGCTATATTGCATTTAAAAGAGCTTCCGCCTTCGACATCAGCTCTGTCAGAGATCGTAAGCTCTGAGAATTTCGCAGTGCTCAATCGCGTTGTCGCGCGTGCGCGCCGCGTGGGTCGCGCCGCCGAGCAGACGAATCTGGCGCGCTCTACGCTCGCCGCCTCCGAAGGCGTTTCGTTCGTTCCGGTCGCTATTTCCGCGACTGCCTTGAAAGCCGGAGAAGAAGCGGAAGCGCGTGGTGCCGTTCTGGTCATTGAAGACTTGACGGAACTACTCGCCGCGCAGCGCTCCGCCGCGTGGAGTGAGGTTGCACGCCGCATGGCGCACGAAATAAAAAATCCGCTCACCCCGATCCAGCTTTCCGCCGAACGCATCCGTCGCCATTTTCGTAAAACGAACGATGATGTTTACGCGGGCGCATCGCACAACTCGGAAGTGAACCGCGAGCGCGTCGAAGAGTTGATCGAGACGTGTACGAACACAATCACGCGCGAGGTATCGAGCCTGAAAAAGATGGTTGATGAGTTTGCGCACTTTGCGCGTTTGCCGAAAGCGCAATTGAAACCCGGTGATTTGAACGAAGCGGTGCAACAGGCAATCGGGCTGTATGAAGAAAGACTAAACGATGTCCACATCGAAGTTCGTCTTGCGTGGACGCTGCCGCCGCTGATGCTTGATGCCGGACAAATCCGTCGTGTTGTCATTAACCTGATCGACAATGCGTTGGAAGCGTTGGCGGATGTGGAAGGTGAACGCCGGATTCGCGTTGCGACGGGACACGATCCGGCGCGCGGGCTTCTGCTCGTCGAGGTTGCCGACACGGGACACGGTATCAACGCGGGGGATTTTCAGCGCCTCTTTCAGCCGTATTTCTCTACACGCGGGCGCGGCACAGGGCTGGGTCTAGCAATCGTCAATCGCATCATCGCCGAGCATGACGGACGAATCTATGCCGCTTCCAATCATCCGCGCGGAGCGAAATTCGTCATCGAATTACCGGCGGTTGAGGAAACACGAAAAATCACTGACGAACGCGAAACAATGAACGACGAACGAGAAGCATCACCGAGCGTTTCCCAAAAGTACAATTCATCGGTTGTTTAAATTATTGTTTCTTAGAAGTCTGTCATCCTTTCTGTTATGGCTAATTCGATTCTTATTGTTGACGACGAGCAAGGCATTCGTGAGACCTTGCGCCTTGTTCTTGAGGACGAAGGCTTTACGGTTGATACAATAGCTTCGGGCGAAGAATGTTTGCAAGCGTTTGAGCGCGGCAGTTACGGCTGCGTGCTGTTAGACGTGTGGCTTCCGGGCATTGACGGGCTAGAAACTTTGAAGCGCCTTTTTGAGTCGGGCGCGGACACATCAGTCGTAATGATCTCCGGTCACGGCACGATAGACACGGCCGTGCGCGCGACAAAACTCGGCGCGTTCGACTTTATCGAAAAACCTCTGAGCATCGAAAAAACCGTGCTCGCCGTGCGCAACGCGCTAAAGCAACGCCAGCTTGAAAATGCAAACCGGGTGCTCGCGGCGGACTTGCGTGATGAACACCGGATCATCGGAGAATCGGTGGCGGTGCAGGCTTTGCGCAAACAGATCGCGGTCGTCGCGCCGACGGATGGGCGCGTGTTGATCTACGGCGAGTCGGGCACGGGCAAAGAGCTTGTCGCCCACGCGATTCACGATCTCTCGCGCCGCGCAGCGTCCGCTTTCGTCGAGGTTAACTGCGCGGCGATTCCCAATGATTTGATTGAATCGGAAATCTTCGGCCACGTTAAGGGCGCGTTTACCGGAGCTACTCAAGCGAAACGCGGAAAGTTTGAGTTGGCGGATGGCGGCACGCTTTTTCTGGACGAAGTCGGCGATATGAGTTTACCCGTGCAAGCGAAAGTTTTGCGCGTGCTGGAAGAGGGGCGTTTCGACCGGATCGGAAGTCAAACAACGATGCGCGTTGACGTACGCGTGATCGCGGCGACAAACAAGCGTTTAGAAAACGAGATCGAGCTGGAACATTTTCGTCACGATCTTTTTTACCGCTTAAACGTGATCCCGTTTGAAGTGCCGCCGTTACGCGAGCGTCTGGAGGATGTGCCGCTTCTCGTCGAACATTTCAACCGTAAATTCTCCGTCGATCACGGACGCCGTGCCAAGCATTTTGACGCGGAAGCGATTGATGCTTTGCAGCACTATTCATGGCCGGGCAACATCCGCGAACTGCGCAACACAATCGAGCGTATTGTGATTATGCACGGGGGCGTGAAGGTAACGCAGAAAGATATTCCTGCACTTGGCGGCGAAGTGCCGCCGTCGGCAGCGTTTCGCTTTCCGTCGTTCAGAGAGGCGAGTGAGGTTTACCAGCGCGAGTTTATTCGCCGGAAACTTGTGGAGGCGGACGGCAACGTGTCGCGCGCGGCGGAATTGATGGGCATTGATCGAAGTCATTTGTACAGGCGGATGCGCGCGCTCGGCATTAACGCGCGGGATGAGCGCGCCGGTGCATCTTAAAAGCCGCATCCGGCAACTAACAAAGTTCGTTTTAGCGGCATGAATGTTGCCTCTAAAGCGTTGACAGCACGACGGAAAAGTCGTATCTGTAAGGATTACCGCAAAAGGCTTTTGCGGCAACTATCGAGCGCGGAAGGAAAAGCGTTCGGCAATAAAGGAATAAAGATGGATTTTACGACACGAGAGCTTCTCAAGCGTTACGCGAAACTCGCCATCGGGCAGCCGTTTGCGCCTGTTCTATTAAACATTTTGGTGACTTCGGTATGCGATATGCGTTGCACGCACTGCTTCTTCACGGAGGAGTTAGACGACCGCCCGCGCAAGAAATTGCAGATGAAGACGGAAGAGATTCAGCGAGTTTCCGAAACGCTCGGCGGCAATTTGGGCGTCTTAATTCTTGCAGGCGGCGAGCCGTTTACGCGTAAGGATTTGCCGGAGATCGTTCGCGCGTTCTATGAGAATAACAAACTCGAATCCGTCTATCTCATGTCGAATGGGCAGATTCAGAAAAGGATCATCCCCGACGTGACGCGCATTCTCGAAGAATGTCCGAACTTAAACGTCGCGGTCGCATTAGGCATTGACGGACTTAAAGAGCAACACGAGAAGATTCGCCAGAAGCCCGGCTCGTGGGACACCGCGATTGACACGGCGCGTCAACTGCAAGGCATCAAGAAAGAATTCAACAATCGCCTCGACGTGCAAACCTGCACCTGCGTGATGAACTCGAATCAGGACACGATCTTCGATTGGTACGAGTTTTTGA
>JACDAW010000158.1 GCA_013695245.1 Pyrinomonadaceae bacterium
TTTGCGTGGAGCAAATCTTTTGTTGCAATCGGACGTGCCGGAAGGCGCGGGGCTTTCGTCTTCCGCCGCGCTCGAAATCTCGACCGGACTCGCACTCACGGCTCTTTCCGGAATTAACATTGATCGAATCACGCTCGCGCTCGCCGGACAGAAAGCGGAGCACGATTACGTCGGCACCAAGAGCGGTATTATGGATCAATACACGTCGGCACTCGCGCGCAAAAATCACGCTCTGCTGATTGATTGTCGCACGCTCGAAGCCGCGCACATTCCGCTCGACAACTCGGAGATTGTGATCGCAATCTGCAACTCAAACGTGCGCCATGCGCTCGCCTCTTCCGAATACAACACGCGCCGCGCGGAATGCGAGCGCGGAGTTGAACTGCTGCAACAGTTTTTGCCGAACATTAAAGCGTTGCGCGACGTAAGCGTCAGAGAGTTTGAGGAATACGAGGAGAATTTGCCCGAACCTGTGCGGCGACGCTGCTGCCATGTGGTGACGGAAAACGACCGCACGCTTGAGGCGGTGGAAGCTTTGCGGCGGAGCGATTTTCAAAGGATGGGGCGATTGATGTTCGAGTCGCACGAATCCTTACGCGCCGATTACGAAGTTAGTTGCGCCGAGTTGGACGCGCTCGTCGAGATCGCCGGAAGGATCGAAGGCGTTTTCGGGGCGCGGATGACGGGTGGAGGCTTCGGCGGCTGCACTGTTAATCTCGTAAGGCGTGAGAATCTTGCGCAGTTCCGCGAAATCGTCTCGCGTGAATATCGCAAGCGGATCAATCTTAAGGCAGACATCTGCGTTGCAGAGGCGAGCGACGGCGCGCAGGAGATCGAGATTCAAGATCAAGCTTGAAGCAAGTGGGCAGAGTAAAGTTTCACGTGAAGCGCTTTAATTAGTTTCCCCGGATTTTAGCAATCCTTCAGGCACGAGTAGTTCGGCCGTCTCCGGGTCGATCACGCCGTTGTTTTCTTCTTCGATGCTTGTGGCTTGTGTATAAACGTCTCCGGCGATGGGACGTTTGCGCAGTTCTTGTTTGAAGAGGCGGATGCGTTCGGCCTTCTCAGCGTTTTCTTCCGGGCCGCCATAACCTTCCCAGCCGAAACCGCCCCACTCACTGACGAGGAGCGGCACTTGACCGCGATAGAAAAACGGATCGCCGACGACGAGCGGAAACGCTGCGACGCCTTCCGTTTCGCCGCGCGTGAGGTGATCGAGCATTTCGCGCCAGCGTTCCGTGTCGGGCGTGTAGAGGTGCGCGGTGAGGAGATCGGATTTTAAGCGTCCCTCGTTTGAGACGTGATGCCAGCCGTCGTTATCAACAACGAGCAGTTGCGGGTAATGAAGCCGCATGTAGTCGTAGGTGCGGGCGATGTAGTTGCGCGTCTCCGGGTTGGTGGCGATGTCCTGCGCGCCCCAATCTTCGTTGTACAAACTCCAGATGATGATCGAAGGATGCGAGCCGATTAGCGCGAGCATTCGCATCAGTTCCGCCCAATGATTATCGCGGCTGCGCGCGCTTGAACTATGCGGGCTGGGAACTTCCACCCAGAGCAACATGCCGAGTTCGTCCGCGAGTCCGTAGATGCGCGGATCGATTCCGGCGATGTGGACGCGCACTAGGTTGCAGCCCAAACGTTTCATCGCGCGCATGTGGCGGCGCATCTCGTCGAATGAGGCGGTGCCGGGTTGGTAAAGAATCCCGTCGAGGTAAATCTTTTCGCCGTTGAGATAAACACAGCGACCGCGCGCTTCAATTTTGCGCAAGCCGAAGTAAGCTTCGATCTGTGAGGCGTGCCCGTTTGCATCAATCAGTTCGGCGACGAGCAGATACAGATTGGGCTGCGCGGGCGACCAGAGTTGCGCTTCGGGCACTTCCATCACGAGGCGCTGGCGTTTCTCTCCAACTTCAAGCGGCAATTTGTAATCCGAAGTCGCAAGCGGTTTGTCATTGCCGCGCGCGTAAACCGTGAGCCGCAAAGTGTAGATGCCGGGATCGTGGATGCGCGTCGTTAAATCAAAACGAATAAGACGATCTTCGACGACGCTAACGACGCTCAAGCGCGAACGCAGACGATTGCGCTCAATGGGTTCGAGCCAGACGCTACGGACAGCTCCCGTGTAAGTCTGATACCAGATGCCGCCGCGTTTATAGACGTGCGATTGCTGTTTGCCGCGCGGGATTTCAGCGTCCAGAGAATCGGCGATGCGAACCGTCAGGCGATTGACGGGTTGTAGGTATTCGGGCGGCAGTTCGTAGCTAAAGGAAGTGTATTCGCCGAAGTGGACTTCTTCGCCTTCAATCGTTTGCAGAGGGCGACCGTTAAGCCAGACGCGCGTCTCATAGCCGCACGCGCCGAAGGTGATTTGCAGAAGGGAATCGTCAGGCCGTCCATTGCGTTCGGGAAGCGTAAACTCGCGCTCATACCATGCGACGACCGAATCCTGCCACGGTGGAGTGTGCTGCTGCGCGTCTTTCGCCGAAGTCATGTGGGCTTCGATTGAGCCGGGCC
>JACDAW010000187.1 GCA_013695245.1 Pyrinomonadaceae bacterium
TCCTAATGACGGTCTCAAACGCCGAAGGTCGCATGCTTCTCTCGACTGGGAATAAATCCGAACTCGCGCTCGGCTACTGCACGCTCTACGGCGACACGAACGGCGGATTGGCCGTCTTAGGCGATGTGCTTAAGACCGAAGTTTACAATCTCGCGCGCCATTACAACCGCGAATCGGAAATCATCCCCCACGAGATCATTGATAAGCGACCGAGCGCGGAACTCGCGCCCGATCAATTCGATGATCAATCGCTTCCCGCTTACGATAAACTCGATCCCATCTTAAAACTTTATTTTGAGCAGAAGCGCACGCCCGAAGAGATCATCGCCGAAGGGCATGATGCCGCTCTTGTGTACGACATCCTCAACCGAGTCGAATCACCCGCCAATGAATTCAAGCGCCGACAGCTTCCACCGACCTTGATCATCTCGAAGAACGCCATTGGAATTGGTCGCCGTCGTCCCGTCACGCATCGCTACACGCGCGTCGCGCCAAGCAGTCGTTAAAAGCTCTGCGCAAGAAGAACAGGCGTTCTTGGATTATGTGATGCGCAAAATGTGACTTTTTTAACCACTTCGGATATACTGCCTGCTCATTCCCCGAAATTTAATGACTTTTGAGCGCGCCCGACGTTCGTGCGGGAGGGCGCGTTTCACACTACCCAGGAGGATTCACCGTGAGCGCAAAACTTTCAGAAATCGGTAAAGGGCTAATCCCTTCTCTTCTCGTACTGTTCGTCGTGTTAAGCATCATCGTCGTGCAGGCAGCCGAGCCAAACCAGAACACAAACCAGAATGGCAACCAGAATACCAACAACTCGAATCGCAACAGAGGGCGCGGCAACCGCAATCGGAATCGCAACACAAACGGGAACATGAATGGAAACATGAACGCCAATATGAACAGCAACATGAATTCCAACATGAACTCGAACATGAACATGAACGATAACGGAAACATGAACATGAACGGCAACATGAACTCAAATATGAATGGGAACATGAATGACAACATGAACATGAATACCAACGTCAACGACAACATGAACGGCAATATGAATTCCAACATGAACGGGAACATGAATTCAAACATGAATATGAATGACAACATGAACTCGAACGTGAACGACAATATGAATGGAAACATGAACTCGAATATGAATTCAAATATGAACATGAACGAGAACATGAATTCAAACATGAACAGTAACGGAAACATGAATGGGAATATGAACTCCAACATGAACCGTAACGGTAACATGAACAGGAATGGCAACATGAACCGCAACGGCAACATGAACAGGAATACGAATGGGAATATGAACCGCAACGGAAATGGCAATTTCCGTTAATTCCCGGTAACGTCTAAAACGGTTTACAACAAACCCCTTGCTCCTCGCACAAAGCGAAGCAAGGGGTTTTCGTTTGCCATAAAGAAGTTTGCGGCTGCGTTATGAAAGGGAAACGAGCGCCGGAGGTTGCTCAATCCGGTTCACATGACCGATGGCAGCATCTAATTCGGCTTCGACATTGCCGACGGCAGGAGCAAAGTTTTTAAAGTCGAACAAGTTTGTGTCAAGCAGGTGCGACGGAGCGACGTTGCCGAGCGCGGTCATCATTGAGCTGCGAATGTTCGGGATGTCCGTTTCGAGATCGCCGATCAATCGTTTGACGCGCGCTCGTTGCAAGTTCGGCTGCGCGCCGCACAAGTTACACGGAATAACGGGGAAGTTTTTCATCCTCGCATACTGCGCAATGTCTTTTTCGCGGCAGTATGCGAGCGGTCGAATCACGGTGTTGCGATTGTCGTCGGAACGCAGGATGGGCGGCATCGCCTTGAGCGAGCCGACGAAGAAGAGGTTTAAGAGAAACGTCGTGATGATGTCGTCCGCGTGATGACCGAGCGCGATCTTCGTGCAATTTTCTTCAACCGCCACGCCGTAGAGAATGCCGCGCCTCAGGCGCGAGCACACCGAGCAGTAAGTTTTGCCTTCGGGCACAAGGCGCTTGACGGTCGAATAGGTGTCTTGCGTTTCGATGCGAAACGGCACGCCGAGCGAGTGGAGATATTCGGGAAGCACGTGCGTAGGGAAACCGGGTTGCCGTTGATCGAGGTTGACGGCCAAGACATCAAAGCTGACAGGCGCGCGCTTACGCACGTCTAACAGCAGATCGAGCATCGTGTAGCTGTCTTTGCCGCCCGAAAGACAGACCATAATGCGGTCGCCGTCTTCGATCATCCCGAAGTCTTTAATCGCCTCACCCATCTGGCGAAGCAGTTTGGTTTTAACTTTACTTTCTACAAACATCTTAAGTCCAACTTAATAAATGCTAACCGCAAAAGAATCATTACCAAAGCTCCCACACGTTTAAGACAAAACCCGGCAACACTGTTTCACCGGAAATCTCCTTCGGGTTCTCCAAACATTCCACCTCTTGTTGCTGTGCGCGATAAATGTATACGCGCTTGCTCTGCGGATCGATCAACCAGCCCAAACGCGCGGTGTTTTCGATGTACTCCGACATTTTATCCTGTAACTCGCTCAATGTATCATTGGCAGAGCGGCGTTCGACAGCGAAGTCGGGACAAAGCGGCGCAAAACCTTCCTGTTCTTTTTCGCTTAACGCTTCCCACCGTTCGCGTCTTATCCACGCGGCGTCGGGAGAGAGCTTTGCTCCATCGGGTAAGGTAAAGCCCGTTGAAGAATCGAAACACAAGCCTGTGCCATCCTCATCTGTCCAATTCGCCAAACGCTGATTGAGTTTGCTGTTACGCCAACCTGTTCTTGAGCCGGTCGGAGGCATAATTATTAATTCTCCCTTCGCCGTCATCTCGATGCGCAAATCGCGGTTATCCCGGCACAATTGCACAAATTGCTCGTCGGTTAAATTTAGCGACTGAAGATTAAGCGTCAGCGTGTGCGGCGCGTTTGAATCAACGGTTAAAGGTTGCTGAGACATCATTGGCACTCCTAACTTCCTTCGATTCTAATACGGGGAGCTACGAAAAAGAATTTACGGGAAGATTCTCACGAAAGAAAGCAAGTGTTCGCCGCCAAGCATCTTCGGCCGCATCGGGTTGATAAACTTCGGGGCGGTGGTCGTTGAAAAATGCGTGATCAGCATTTTTATAAACGTGTAATTCCATTAATTTACCGAGCGACTCTATTTCGGTCTGAAGCTCGCGTGCGCCTTTCGGCGTGGCAAAGTCGTCCTTTTCCGCGAATATTCCGAGCACGGGCGCGCGCAAATTTTCAAGATCATAAGTGACCTTCGGATGCGCGCCGTAAAACACGACGCAGGCGCCGACGCGCTCGTTCTTCGTCGCCGCATACAGCGACAGCGCGCCGCCCATGCAGAAACCAATCATGCCCACTTTTTCCCCCGCGATGCGCTCGTGCGCAATGAGGTAATTGATCGCGCCGCGCAAATCGCGTTCGGCTTCGTCAATCTTTAAAGCCATCATCAGCTTGCCTGCTTCGTCCGGCGATTTAGTCGTCTCGCCGTGATAAAGATCGGGCGCGAGCGCGACGAAGCCTGCGGCGGCGAAACGGTCGGCTACATCTTTGATGTGCGAAACCAACCCCCACCATTCTTGGATCACGATAATGCCCGGGGCTTTTCCGCCCCCCGCCGGAAGGCTCAAATAGCCTTGCGCCCCTGTGCCGTTACTTTCAAATTCAACTATTTCGCCCGCCATGCTGCTCGTTCTCCTTCATCGTTTATCGTGAATTCATTAAGCAAATACTGCTTACCATGCAGTCGCTGTTTACTTGTCGGTTGACTTGCCATATTATCACGGGCGCGCGTTTCTCTTTAATGGCGCGCCTGTTTCACCCGACAGTGACTCAAATTTGGCCTCTTTAAAAGTATCTTCACCAAAACACGCGCGACTTGTGCGCCGTTACTCAAGCGAGCGTTTAAAAAAACCTTTACCTCGAACGGTCGTATGAATCGTGTTTAAAAGGGAGAATAAGAGATGTTGAGAATGGGGAGAAACTCCAAACCGGAACAAACAACAACGGACAGCGAAAACACCGCCGACCACACGCCGCAATCTGCCTCTACCTCTGCGACCGCGTCGTCGTCGCCATCGTCATCATCATCCAGCTACAGCCCGTCAAGTTCATACGGCAGCGGGAGCGGAGCTTACCAAAGCGGGAGCGCAACGATTGCGCCGCCGCCCGCTAACGCTTCGCCGCTCGCGCCGGGTTCTGCGAGTCGCGCCTCGACCGAAAGCGAGACGCTCGCGCGCGAAATCAAAGAGGGCACGCTCTCAGGCTTTGTTGGCAGCGGCACGGTGCTGACGGGCGAAGCCAATTTTAAAGGAATGCTCAGGGTTGACGGGCATCTGTCGGGGCGCGTCAGTTCAAAGGACGGAACGCTCATCGTCAGCACCGGCGGGCAGGTGGACGCCGACATAGATGTTTCCATTGCCACCATTAACGGCACGGTCAACGGCGACATCACGGCCAGCAAGCGCATCGAACTTGGGCGCGTTGCGAAAGTGACGGGCAATATTCAAGCGCCCGCGCTCGTAATCGAAAGCGGCGCGATCTTTGAAGGCAGTTGCCGCATGGCGCAAGTGAAAGAAGAGCAGGAGCGTCCGCGCGCCGAAGAACAATCCTCTTCGCCTTACGCATCTCTCTCTAGTGCGGCGAGCGGATCAACTGACTCGGACGACGAAGTTTCGGAGGCGGCCGCGAGCTAACAACCTTTATTAAGACCCGCACAAGGGTTCTTGAAGGGGAGACGCCTGAGCCAAGCAGTTTAAAAGGCTCGCGTCTCCCTTTTTAGTTGGCGCGTATCATTACGCGGTTTCAGACCACAGAAGTTTAGTTCCGCTTCCTTACTCCTGCCGCTCTCGCGCCGCCCTTAGATTGGCGCGCTCCTTCGTGTATAATATGCGGTTTCCGAAAACCGTTTAACTTGTTTCCGTGAAAAGGAAGTAAAAGTGTCGTCTGAACAAAACGCGGCGGAACAGAAGCGCGCGGCGCGCCGTGTCGAAGATAAAACCGACGCGCCGCGTGGCGTGCGTTCGGATGAGATCAAGAATCTCCCGCCGCGCAACATTACGCGCGTTAAGCACACGGCGTCGTTGGGCGAAGTCGTGCAGCTAATGAAGGCGAAGGAGACAGACGCGGTTTTAGTTTACGAAGGCGAACGCCTCGCCGGGATTTTCACCGAAAGAGATTTTCTCGTTAAAGTGAGCGGCGAGGCGGTTGACGGCGGTGAACCGGTTGCGCGTTTCATGTCCGCCGTCGGGTGTACGCTTGCGCCCGGCGCGACGCTTGGCGATGCGGTGCGCGCGATGAACGAAGCGGGTTGCCGCACGATTCCCATTCTCGAAGATGGGAGCGTTGTGGGAGCAGTCTCCGTTCTTGACGTAATCACTTACCTCGCGGAAAGCTATCCGAAAGAAACGATGAATCTGCCGCCCGTGCCCGCGCAAGTAATGGACACGCCAGAGGGAGGATAGGAAGCAAAGTAGGAAGCCGGAAGGCGGAGGGCGGAAGTAAAAGCGGTTTTATTCTGACTCCTGACTTCTGACTCCTGACTTCTTAAATAGTTATGAGCACTGTTATTGAGACGCCGGAGGAAAGGCAGGAAAGAGTTGTCGAAGAACTTGAGGCGGTGACGATCCGCTTTGCGGGCGATTCGGGCGACGGGATGCAGTTGACCGGATCGCAATTTACGAACACGTCAGCGATTCTCGGCAACGACATTTCAACGCTACCGGATTTTCCGGCCGAGATTCGCGCGCCTGCGGGCAGCTTGCCCGGTGTCTCCGGCTTTCAACTCAACTTTTCAAGTCACGACATACGCACGCCCGGCGACGTGCCAAACGTCCTTGTGGCCATGAATCCTGCCGCGCTCAAAGTTAATCTCCCTGACCTCGAAGAAGGCGGCACGATCATCCTCAACACAGATGAATTTAACGCGGGCAATTTAGAAAAGGCCGCTTACACCTCGAACCCGCTCGAAGACGGATCACTCGGCGCGTATCGCGTTCATCGTCTGCCGATCACGACGCTTAATATCAACGCGCTCAAAACGGAAGTAAAACTCTCGCGCAAGGAGATGGATCGCTGCAAAAACTTCTTCGCGCTCGGCGTGCTCTATTGGCTCTACGACCGCCCGCTTGAAGCTACGCGCGAGTGGATCAAATCGAAGTTTGCGAAGAACCCGGAAGTCGCCCGCGCCAATGAGATCGCGTTGCAAACCGGCTACAACTTCGCCGACACAGCCGAAGTTTTCACCACGCACTACACGGTAAAAAAGGCCGATCTGCCGCCCGGAAAATACCGCCGCATCACCGGCAACGAAGCGACCGCAATGGGCTTCATCGCCGCCGCGCAACTCGCCGGAAGAACTTTATTTTACGGCTCATATCCAATCACGCCTGCGTCTGACATCTTGCACGAACT
>JACDAW010000197.1 GCA_013695245.1 Pyrinomonadaceae bacterium
GATTGCGTCGTGGTGATGCCGACGGGCGGCGGCAAATCTCTCTGTTATCAACTCCCGGCTTTGATGAAAGACGGCGCAACCATCGTCGTCTCGCCGCTCATCGCACTGATGAAAGATCAGGTTGACGCGCTGCACGCGCGCAATCTTCCTGCGACGTTTATCAACAGCTCCGTTGATTACGAAGAACAGAAAGCGCGCATCACGGGCGTGCGGAATGGAAGTTACAAGCTCGTCTATGTTGCGCCGGAACGCTTCCGCAGCGAGCGTTTCGTCGAAGCGTTGCAAAGCATTCGGGTTTCACTTTTCGCCGTTGACGAAGCGCATTGCGTTTCGCAATGGGGACACGATTTTCGTCCCGACTACTTGCGCCTAAAAACCGCGATTGAGAGAATCGGGCGACCGCAGACGCTTGCGCTTACCGCCACCGCGACGCCTTACGTGCGCGCCGACATCATCGAACAACTCGCGCTTCGCAGCCCGCGCGCCTACGTCTCCGGTTTTGATCGTCCCAATCTTTCGATCCAAATCATGCACACGCAGAAAGAGCGTGAAAAGATCGCCTACGTGCGCGAGCTTGCGGCGAAGCACAAAGGAAGTTCCGGCATCATCTACACTTCAACGCGCAAATCCGTTGAACAGGTCGCAGGCCGTTTGCGCGAAGCGGGACTTCCCATCGTCGCTTACCACGCCGGAATGGACGACGATGCGCGTGCGCGGGCGCAGGATGATTTCATGTCGGGACGCGTGCAAATGATCGTCGCCACAAACGCTTTCGGGATGGGCATTGATAAATCGAATATTCGTTTTGTCGCGCATTATCATCTGCCCGGATCAATTGAGGCTTACTACCAAGAGATCGGGCGCGCCGGACGTGATGGGCTGCAATCCGATTGCGTCTTGCTATTCAACTATGCCGACAAAAGAACGCAGGACTTTTTCATCGAAGGCTCGTATCCGCCGCCGGAATTGATCGCGCGTGTTTACGAAGCAGTTGTTGCGGCGCGCGATATGGCAGAGCGCATTGAGCTTTCGACGCGCGAGATCGCCCTGCGCGCTTCTATCCGCAACGAGATGGCGGTGCAATCCGCTTTGATCATTCTTGAAAAGGCAGGACATATCGAGCGCGGCGCGGCGGCAGAGAATCGCGCCGCCGTGCGCTTGAGCGTGAGCGCGCAACAAGCGCGTGAAGCGGTCAGCGCGCGACGCAGCCCGCAGACGCGCCAAGTTCTCTTCGGACTTCTCAGCGGCTATGAAATCAATGAGCGGGCTGAGATCGAATTAGACGTTGCGGAGTTTGCCGAAACACTCGGTTTAGATGTGACAGCCGTGCGTCGTGCGCTCAGCACGCTCACCGAAGCGGGCATCATCTCTTACAAAGCTGCCAGACGCACGCGCGGACTTCGTCTGCTCGACGACGCGCCCGTCACGCGCCTACGCATTCGCCCGCAGGAACTCGCCCGCCGCGCGGCGCTCGAACAACGCAAGCTGCGCGAAATGATCAGCTTCTGCTACGTCGAAACCTGTTATCGCGCTTTTATCCTCGACTACTTCGGCGACCGTAATCACGCCGACACATGCGGCACGTGCAGCAATTGTCTTAAAGAAACAAAGAACGCAATTGGACGGGAGCGGCAAAATGTTCCGCTTGAAGTTGCAACAGAGCTTGATCGTTTTCGGATGCAACACGCGCCCGTCGCGCTTGAGCTTGAGCATGAGCTTAACGAACAAACGCGCCTCACGCGCGCGCGCCATGAAGCTGAAACGGTGCGCCAGATCATAGAGAACGCGGAAGCTCAGAGCAGCATTGATATTACGGAAGCGCGTGAGTTGACTGATGATGAAAACTTGCGCGGGCGGAAAATTCTCGCATGTGCGGCGCGCGCCGAAGGGCGTTTCGGCAAGGGAATGCTCGCCGCCTGTTTGCGCGGTTCGCGTTCGCAGAAGCTCACGCAAGCCGGTCTTGATCAACTCTCAACCTACGGCATCCTGAGCGACATGACGCAGGAAGAGATTCTCGCTTTTATTGACGCGCTCGTCGCCGCCGGAGCTTTGCGCACGACGGGCGGCGCGTATCCGACCGTGTCGCTTACTAACTTCGGACGGGAAGTGATGCGCGAACGCGCTTCTGTCCAACTCACGCTCCCGACGACTCGCACGCTGGACGCATCCCATCCAAACACATCAAAGGCAAACACCTTTGACCCCAAGCCGCCCGGAACAACCGTTGACGAAACCTATCGCCTCTATGAATCGGGTTTAACGATTGAGGAAATCGGCACGCAGCGCGGTTTAACGGAAATGACAATTGAAAAGCATCTCGCCGATTGCATTGCGGAGAATCGCCCGTTCGATCTCGCGCGCCACGTTTCCGAAGCGGATCGCAAGATGATCGAAGATTGCGTGAAGCGTTGCGGCGTGGAGCGTTTAAGGCCGTTGCGCGATGCGCTTCCCTCCCGCATCTCATATCGTATGATCCGTTTCGTCGTCGCTCATCTGACGCGCGGCGAAAAAGCGGCGTCGCTGGCTGTAAAAGAATAGCAACGAACAGATTGTGGGTCGCACAACTTGACGCTCGCTGTGCTCGTTGTCATCATCAAGGCGAAGGAGCATCAAACATTATGAGCCGCAACCCGAACACCGATCCGCCGCAACCGGCCGATCCGGCAATTCCGCCGATTGAACCTAATGATCCCGTTCAACCTGATCCAAGTAAACCCGAACCCGTGCCTTTGCCGCCCGACGCCGAGCCGTCGCCCATCGCACCCGTGCGCGAACCGGAGACGCCGATGCCCGCAGGCGATCCGCGACCGCCGGAGCCGACGCGCTTACTTTAAGGGGGAAGAAATCAAACGTTAAAGCATGGAATTAAGAAGGGCTTAAGGCAATGCGAGAGATCATCACGCTCAAGTTTTAATTTGCCGTGCAACAAACTTTAGAAACAGACAAGCTTCATATCTTAACGGAATTAAGACGCCGCATTGCGTCCGTGCCTTTTATTCCACACAAGCTGTTTCAGAGCGGTCATGCGCAAACGATTGCGAATTATGCGTGGGTGAGCCGCCGCCGAAGATTGTCGAAAGTAAAAGTAGCAAGCGAAGATCGCTTGTTTACAGTTGCGCCTAACGTCTCGGTGCTCGTCCGTTGCCGATGGCAAGAGGAGCCGCGAAAGCATCCGACTGTTTTGCTTGTGCACGGACTTGAAGGTTCGAGCGAATCAATTTATATGCTCGGCACAGGCGAGAAGGCGTTCGCCGCAAATTTCAACGTGCTTCTCATGAACATGCGCAACTGCGGCGACACAGAGCATCTCACGCCGACGCTTTACAATAGCGGTATGACGGACGACATCGAGACGGTAGTCCGCGAACTCATCGAACGCGATGGGCTGGACGACATTTTCCTCGTCGGGTTTTCGATGGGCGGCAACATGGTTCTGCGCATTGCGGGCGAAGACGACGCAGAGTTGCCCGCGCAAGTTAAGGCGGTGTGCGCCGTTTCACCGGCAATTGACTTGGCGGCGTGCGCCGAAAAACTCGAAGCGAGATCGAATTGGATTTATAGCAAGAGGTTCGTGCGCTCCTTACATCGTCGCATCCGCCGCAAGCATCAACTTTATCCGCAGACATACGAGATCAGCGAACTTAAAAATGTGCGGAGCGTGCGCGATTTCGACGCGCGCTACACGGTGGTTCACGGCGGCTACCGTGATATTGAGGATTACTACACGAGCGCAAGTTCGCTTTCGTTCATTAAAGGAATCCGAAGACCCGCTTTGATTCTCCACGCGCAAGACGATCCGTTCATCCCGTTTGACGCTTTCCTTGATTCTTCGATTGCCGCGAACCCGTATGTCATCGCTCTTACGCCTGCGCACGGCGGCCACGTCGGATTCGTCAGCGAAACGAAGACGGGCGAAGATCGCTTTTGGGCGGAGAACCGCGCCGTTGAATTTTGCTGCTTGATTTACGAACAAGAAACGACAATTTCAAGTTAAAGTATGCGATGATAACGGGCGCTTAAGGTATCGCGCAGCTTGCATCGCGGGCGCCTACCGCAATAAGCTTGCTTTGTGTGCTCCTGAAAACAGTATGAAGGAGAGCGAAGGTTAACGCGCAATCATAAGTTCCGCATTTGATGACTACCGCCCTTAAAATTTTCAGCGTCTTTGTCCTCGTTTTTGCTAACGGTTTTTTTGTGGCGGCGGAATTTGCTTTGGTCGGCGTGCGTCGTTCGCGCGTAGAGACGCTTGCGGCGACCGGCGACAAACGCGCCAAACG
>JACDAW010000198.1 GCA_013695245.1 Pyrinomonadaceae bacterium
GACAAAAAGTTCTTCCCCGAACTATGGGAAGCGCGTACTTACCTTGACACTCAGCACGGCACGAGTGGATGCCCGTTTGCATAATGTTTTCAATTTTAGTTATGCGTTCTTCACCGCTTACTATGTAAGTATAATAGCTTTGCATCTAATAGCTCGCTTACACAATCTACCGCCCTGCCCTTCCTATCAGGCAAATCTCTGCGGAGTAACCTAGATGAATCTGCTGCGAAACTTATTCGGATTGCACGGCACAACGTCGCGCGGGCGGTATGCTTTGTTCGGCGTACTGCTGTTCTTCATTAAACACAATATTGACCGTTGGTTTGCGGCGTTCGTGTTTAAGCGCGAATGGACGATAACAAGCTACTGGAAGCCGAGCAGCATCTTTTCCCTGCCTGCATTGCCAAATAGCGAGTTGCCGTTTTACGGAACGCTGCTGGCGATTGCGCTCGTCTTCATCTGGTGTGGCGTGGTGCTAACGCTCAGGCGTTTGCGCGATGCGAGTTTGCCATTGTGGTTGGTAGTGCTGTTTTTCGTGCCGCTCGTCAATTTGTTCTTCTTTCTGTTGTTATGTTTGCTGCCGTCAAAGGAGTCGGGCGATCTTTTGGCGTGGGCGCAACGTGAGCGCAGCATGTGGTGGCAATTAGGTCGTCTCATTCCGACCGGACAGTGGGGCGCGGCGGGCGTCGGCGTCGGAATCACGCTGCTGCTCGCGTTTGCGGCGACCGAGTTTAGCATCATCGCGCTGGAGAATTATGGTTGGGGATTGTTCGTCGGCGTGCCGTTTTTTATCGGCTTGGCGTCGGTGCTGATCTACGGTTATCACGCGGAGCGCAACCTCGGTGCGTGCATAATGGTTTCCGTGCTTGCGATCAGTTTATTCGCAGGCATGTTGATACTGTTCGCAGTTGAAGGCGTGATTTGCCTTGTGATGGCTGCCCCAATCGGTTACGCGCTCGGCATTTTCGGCGGCATCATCGGCTACGTTATTCAACGGCGCACTACTCACGATCCGGCGACTTTGCGCGTGTGTGCGGCGCTTTTTCTGCTCGTGCCGATGTTGATGTTCGCAGAGAAATCGAAACCGTCCGCGCCGCGTGTGCTGCCCGTAAAGACGAGTGTGATTGTTGACGCCGCGCCGGAGATTGTGTGGCGGCACGTCGTCTCGTTTTCCGAATTGCCAAAGCCAACTGAGACGCTGTTCAAACTCGGCTACGCTTACCCGATTAAGGCTGAAATTAAAGGTCGAGGCGTCGGGGCGATCCGTCATTGCATATTTTCAACGGGCGCATTTGTCGAGCCGATTGAGATTTGGGATGAACCACGCTTGTTAAAATTCTCTGTCACCGCTCAGCCACCCGCGATGCGCGAGCTTTCGCCTTACGGTACGATTAAGGCGCCGCACTTAAATGATTACCTTGTGTCGCACGGCGGGCAATTTCAATTAACCGCACTTGCCGACGGGCGCACATTGCTTGAAGGCACAACGTGGTGCGAAGTAAAAATTTACCCGGAAGATTATTGGCGCGTCTTTTCGGATGCGATTATTCATCGCATCCATCTGCGCGTGCTTGAGCATGTCAAACGCCTCGCTGAAGAAGAACAAAGCGCATCACTTGCTTCGCCGCGCTCTTGACGAGTTGCGTTGTAGTGAACTTATTTTATCAATCGTGATTTACGTCGAAGGCGCAAGCGACTACAATCCTACATTATGTTTCCTGAACGGTTTAACATGGCCGATTACTTCCTCTACTACAATCTTGAGGAAGGCCGCGAAAACAAGCCATGTCTTTATTTTGAAGATCAAAGTTACACCTACGGCCAGACGGCGCGCATGGCGAATCGCGCCGGAATGCTTTTGCGTGAACTCGGCGCGCGCATCGAAGAGCGAATTTTGATTGCGCTTCCTGATTGCCCCGAATTCGTGTGGACGTGGTTCGGCGCGAGCCGCGCCGGATTAGTTATCACGATGGTCAATCCTCTGCTCCCTGTCGCCGATTACGTTTATTACCTCGATTACACGCGCGCGCGCGTCGCCTTTATTCACGAATCGCTCGTCGAGACTTTCGCTGCGGCGGCGCGCGATGCGCGCTACTTGCAACACGTGCTTGTGACGGGAAACAACTTTACACATCACGAGGACAAACGATTTCTGTCGTTTGGGCAAGCACTCTCCGCCATGCCGGACGAACTCATTCCCGCCGACACGCACCGCGACGACGTGGCGATCTGGCTGTTCACTTCGGGTTCGACGGGACATCCGAAGGCGGCGGTTCACCTGCATCATGATCTTCCCTTTAACACAGAGGTTTACGCCAAACGCACGCTTCAATTACGGGAAACCGATTTGACGCTCGCCGTCCCGAAACTATTTTTTGGCTATGCAACGGGAACGAATCTCCTCTTTCCCTTTGCCGTCGGCGGCGCAACCGCGCTCTTTAGTGAACGCTCAACGGTTGAAAAGATGTTTGAGATGATCGAGCGTCATCGCCCGACCGTGTTGACGAACGTGCCAACGATGATCAATACGATGCTGAACACGGAAGGAGCGAGCAAGCGCGATCTTTCATCGCTGCGTCTCTCTTTATCGGCGGGCGAGGCGTTGCCCGTCGAACTCTACGAACGTTGGATGAGAACTTTCGGCGTTGAAATTTTAGACGGCATCGGTTCGGCCGAGATGTTTCACATCTACATTACGAACCGACCGGGCGACGTTCGTCCCGGCAGTCTGGGGCGCATCGTTGAAGGCTACGAAGCGCGCATCGTTGACGCTGAAGGAAATGAAGTTCCGACAGGCGAGATGGGAACGCTGCGCGTGCGCGGCGATTCGGCCGCCTTGTGCTATTGGAATCGGCACGAAGCCTCGAAAGCCACTTTCGCCGCCGACTGGTGCACGACGGGCGACCAGTTTCACCGCGACGGGGAAGGCTACTTCTGGTATCAAGGACGGACGGACGACATGCTGAAAGTTTCAGGCATCTACGTCGCACCCGTAGAAATTGAAAACTGTCTGCTCGCGCACGAAGCCGTGCTCGAATGCGCCGTCGTCGGATTCTGCGGAGACGACAATTTAACGAAGCCTAAAGCCTTCATCGTGCTGCGCGAAAATTTCATGCCATCGGAAGAATTAACGCAAGCGA
>JACDAW010000174.1 GCA_013695245.1 Pyrinomonadaceae bacterium
GCTTTTGCTTACATTAAGGGTTGATCATGTTTGCGAGCAGTAGGGCAAGAATAATTGCGCCGACGACGAGACGGTAGATGATAAAGATGCCGGTTGAATGCGTGCGCAGGAAGCGTAGCAGAAACCAGATCGAGGCGTAGCCGACAAATCCGGCGACGATGGTTGCAACGGCAAGCGGCAGAAAACTATCGCCGGGAAGTTTCGTCAGTGCCTCTTTAAGCTCAAGCAGGCCGCTCGCAGCGATAGCGGGAATTGAGAGGAGAAACGAAAAACGCGCCGCCGTTTCGCGCGTCTCGCCCGCGAACAGCCCGCCCATAATCGTCGAACCCGAACGGCTCGCGCCGGGCATTAAAGCCAAGACTTGCGCTAAACCGACGGCGAGCGCGTCGCGCAAACCGAGCTGCTCCATCGTTCGCTCCTGTCTTCCGACTTTCTCCGCGAAAGCAAGCAGCAACGCGATGACGATCATCATGACGGAGATCACCCAGAGATTTTTCGTGCCCGGCCCTTCGATCTGTTTTTTTAACGCCAATCCGATTGTCGCAATCGGAATTGAGCCGATGATTACGAGCCAGCCAAGCTTCGCTTCCTGCGAAAGCCGAGACAGGAACGAATCGCTTTGCGGCGCGGCGATGCTTGCCGAATCTTTCTTTCCAATGCCAATGATTTGCAAGTGATCGCGCAGAAAGGCGCGGGAGATCGCCCAAATGTCGCGCGCGAAATAAGCGAGGACGGCGACGAGCGTGCCAAGTTGAATAACGGCGATGGTCGCGGTTGTTCGCTCGGCGCGCAGCGTTTGCTCAACTCCGGCGTATAACTCGATAAGGCGGCTGGCGAAAATCAGGTGTGCGGTCGAACTGATAGGGATAAATTCCGTGAGTCCTTGAACGATGCCGAGAATGATCGCTTGCAGAATGGACATAACGTGATCGATTGACAACCTTTTGAAATTCAGTATGGACGAACATTGATATTACTCACTTGAAATCACTCGCTCATTTTTGTTTCAACACAACTCGCCGACGTAAGGACTGAGCACGCGCAGCGCTGTGCCGAGATCGTTTTGTTTAATCAACAGATGATCGCGCGAAAAGGCGGACAGCGCGCCGACCGAAATTCCCGCCTCCGCAAGAATTTTCGTTACTTGCGCGATATAGCCGACGACGTTCCATTGCAGTTCGATGTCGAGCGTTACAAGACGAAAGCCGCCTTCGACACGCGCGTCGCGCGCCGCATGTCGCATCGTGCGCCAATCCTCTTCATCGAGCAAGAGCGTCACCTCGCGCTCATCACGCAGCAGCATAAAAGGCGCGCTCCCGCGCGGGCTAAGTTCGCTGTTCTCTAATAACCGATTCCAATCTTCGTGGCGCAAGCCGATCAGGTAATACATCGCAGGCGCGACTTCAACTCGCGTGCGGCGCAGCAATTCGTCAACATCAGTGTCGTGCTTCAACTCACTCATGGAAGACTTTGAAAACGCGGACGGAGATATGAAAGTCAAAAGTTTTTTAGATTTGCACGACGACCGGCATGATCACGGGACGCGCGCCCGTCTGCTTTTGAATGTAGCGTTTGAGTTCAACGCGGACGCGCTCTTTGAGAAGGCTCGCGTCGCGCCGCTCTGCGCTTGAAGCCGTCTCCACCGCTTCGGCCGCGATGCGCTGCAACTCTTGAACGAAATTGCTTGAGCCGTTTGTTGTGAGCAATCCGTTGACGACCACCTCCGGCAAACCCTCAAGCGCGCCAGTCTCTTCGCTAATCGTGACGACGGGGGCGACTACGCCATCATAGGCCAGATGCTTGCGTTGTTTGACGATCTCGGAATCAATCTCTTCATAACCCGATTCGTCAATAAAAGTTTGCCCAATTTCGTGATGGGCGATGATCGTGGCGCGTTCGCCGTCGAGTTCGAGCACGTCGCCGTTTTCAATCAAGAGCACTTGGTCTTCGCGGAAGCCGAGATGATTTTTGACAAACTCTTTGTGGCGGTAAAGCATTCGGTATTCACCGTGAATCGGGATCACGAAATGCGGGCGCACGGCTTCCGTCATAATTCGTATGTCGTCTTGGTAAGCGTGACCGGAGACGTGGACGAGCCGACGGTTGGCATCAATAATATTGCCGCCGCGCTTGTAAATTTCGCCGACGAGCCGCGAGATCGCGCGTTCGTTGCCGGGGATGACGCGCGCCGAAAGCACTACGGTGTCGCCATCGCCGATCATCAATCCTTTGTAAGAGCCCGTCGCCATCTGCGCAAGCACGGCGCGCGGCTCCCCTTGCGAACCAGTGATGAGAAATACGATCTCATCATCGTCCAAACGCTTCACTTCGTTTAAGCCGACGAGCAGTTTGTCCGGTACGTCGAGATAACCGAGGCGTTCGGCGATCTCGACATTCTTCTGCATCGAGCGGCCAAGGACGCAGACGCGGCGGTCGAACTGCTGCGCCACGTCTAAAACGATTTGGATGCGCTGGATCGAGGAAGCAAAACTTGCGACGATGATGCGTCCCTCAGCTTGCGCGAACAGTTCTTCAAACGCGGGCGTGACGGCGCGCTCCGAAGGCGTGCGACCCGCGACGCTCGCGTTCGTCGAATCGGAAAGCAGGGCGAGCACACCTTCTTGACCATAACGCCGCAGGCTTCTCAAATCAATCGGTTCGCCGATAACAGGGGTTTCGTCCGCCTTGTAATCGCCCGTGTGGATGATCGTCCCGGCGGGCGTCGTGATGGCGAGCGCGTAGCAATCAATCAGAGAGTGGGCGACGCTGATAAACTCAATTTGAAATGAACCGATCTCAACCGTCTCGCGCCCCTCGACGCGGTGCAGCAGCACGTCACCGAGCAACTCATGTTCCTCTAACTTGCTTTCGGCGAGAGCAAGCGTGAAATGCGAAGCATAGACGGGAAGGTTAAAGCGTTTGAGCAAGTAAGGCAGCGCGCCGAGGTGATCTTCGTGCGCGTGCGTGAGGATGATGGCAGTGAGGTCATCGCGGTAATCTTCTAAAAACTCGAAATTGGGTATTGATATATCAGCGCCATAGACGCTTTCTTCGGGAAAACCCATCCCGGCGTCAACGATGATCATCTCGTCCGCATGGCGCACGGCCATGCAGTTCATCCCAAACTCGCCGATGCCGCCGAGCGGAATGATCTCAAACGTGTTACTCACTGTTTCCTTCTTCTCTACTTCCCCGCAAACGTCTTGAAAATTTACTTTAACCGGGTGGAATTAAGCCGCACAGTATAGCACAAAGCGTTTTGCTTCCTCGTATGGCGAGACGCTCCGGCAACTCGCTTGTAATCAACAGAGCAATGCGTTGCTTTTACGTCTAAGCATATCGCAAAACAATTATTGACTTGCCGTCAATACATCTGGCATATAAAGCTTCGTTTCTATCGTCTGCCCTCGCAGAGAGGAATTCCCCTTTTGAACGCTGTCCGAAAACCTTCGCAGCCTACACGCCGTCAATTTCTGCAACATGCCGGAGTCGCCTCACTCGGCGCGCCGTTTGTCCTTCATCTCCCGCAACGTCGCCGCGCGAAATCCTGCGTCATCATCGGCGCGGGTCTCTCAGGACTCGCTGCCGCTTATAAACTTAAAAGCGCAGGCTGGAATGTGACTATTCTTGAAGCGCGCAATCGCATCGGCGGCAGAGTCTTTTCTCATCGCTTAACTGAAAATCCAAATCTCGTCTGCGAACTCGGCGGCGAATGGGTCGGCGCAAGCCACGAACGAATTCAAGCTCTCTGCCGCGACTTTAAGATCGAGTTGAAAGATCATCGCTTTGCAACTTCTCTTTTGCGCGATGGTCAATTGTCGAAGCCCGGCGCGTGGCGCTTCTCCGCGCAAGCCGAACGAGCGTTTGAGCGATTCAGAAAAGAATACGGCTCCTACACGCAGCGCGACCGCATGCGGCTCGACTCTTATGATTGGTGGACGTGGCTTGAGAAGATCGGTTTTACCGAAGACGACTTGCGCCTGCGCGATCTGATGGATAGCACTGATTTCGGCGAATCAATCCGCCACGTCTCGGCTTACGCTGCCGCATCTGAATATTTCGAGTCGAGTCCGGCTAACGAGATGGATTTTAAAATGGCGGGCGGCAATTCGCGCCTCACCGACGAACTCGCCGCGCGCATCGGTATGAACTTGATTCGTACCAATGTTGCCGTCGAATCAATCAAACAGCGCGCGGGAGAAGTAACAATCGGAACGAAGAACGAAACTTTCACCGCCGACGCCTGCATCTGCACTGTTCCTGCCAGAATGCTAAACGCGATTCGCTTCGAGCCGCCGCTACCTTCTGTGCAGAGTCTCGCCGCCGAACAATTACAATACGCGCGCATCATCAAAAACTCAGTCCTTTTCCAAGAGCGCTTCTGGGGCGCGGAAGATTTCTCACTCGTCAGCGACGTAACATCGCACTACTATTTCCACAGCACCAAAAATCAGCCCAGCGCGGAAGGTATTCTTTGCGCCTACGCCGTCGGCGAAAAAGCTGACGTGCTCGCCGCGCAAGACGACCG
>JACDAW010000213.1 GCA_013695245.1 Pyrinomonadaceae bacterium
AACAAATATGCTTCGCAGCACAAAGCGGCTATTGAAGCGGGGGCTTGCAGTTTTTACTTGCCCACTTCCGTCAAGTTTTCCGCCTCGCCCGACTGCTCGCGCCGTTCGTGCCAGACGGCTTCGCCGATTCCGGCGAGCCACCAAAGCGTGCCGCGCGCGCCTAAGTGTTCGCGGAGGCGCTGGAAGATGCGGGGGTAGAGGCGGGCGGTGCGGGAAAGCAATTCTTTGAGCGCGCCGAACGACATGCGATCTTGGAAGAGTTCGCGGCGCACGCGTTCGTCCGCTTCGTGGAGCGCGGCCATTACGGCGTTCATCGTTTCGTTGACCGAGGAAGGTTCGCTCTTCGAGGTCGGGCGCATGAATTCGGCAAGCGAAGCCATCTGCGCGACGCGCGGTTCGTAGGCATTGATGTGCGCGAGCGAGTTTTGATCGAGCGCATCCTCGTCGAGCGCGCGGTTTGTCAGCTGAGTTAAGCGTCGCAGGTTACGCACGTGTGAGCCGAAGCCGCAGAAGGTGAGCGGCGAAGAAAGTCCGGCCGCGTCGCCAATGGTCAACACGCGGTCGTCGGCCGTCACCTTGCGTCTGGCGAAGCCACGCGCGTGAAAGCTCGGTATGTAGCCGAACACGGGCTTCATCACGCGCCATTGGCGGCCGGGGCGTTTGTAATCCGGCAGCGATTCAAAGTAACGCTCGAAGAGCGCGAGCAGGGATTTGTCGGCGGGTGAATCGAGACGGTCGTAAAAGAAAAGATACGTTGTATAATCGTCCGCGCGCGGGTCGCCCGCGAAGCCTTCCCAGATCAGTTGCCGATGATCGCTTGCGTCGGCGGTGCTGACGAGAATTTCGCCAACACTAAAATCAACCGCGTCCGGCGCATCCTTGTTTTTCCCGCGCACGAAACCGCGCGCCACCGTCCCGACCGTCGGGCAGACGTGTGTGATCGCTTGCCCGTCGTTTAATTGGCGCGAGACGAAAGAGTTGGTCCCTGTCGCGTCAACGAAAAGACGCGCATCGAACCAACGACGCTTTCCTTCGCCGTGATGCGTGTTCGTCTCTTGGACTTCAATCGTCACGCGATGCGACTCGACGTAAGCGCGCACGAAACGCAAGTTGTTCAGCAGCCGACACGGGGCGGAAGCGTAGGATTCGATTTTGGCGCAGGCGAGTTCGAGAAGTTTGTCGGCCGAGAGCGCCGTATCCAGCACGTTGTTGATCCACAGTGGCGGAGTTTTGACGCGCGATGCGCGGTCGTGAAACTTGACGAAGCCTCCCGTGTAACGGTTCATCACGGCCGCCTCGATCTCTGTCTTGGTAAACAACCCGGCGCGCTCGAATTCCGTCAGTTCTTCATCCGAGATATTCCAATCGCGGTGCGTGCGCCCGACCGTGTGCGCGTCGAAAACCATCACGCGGCGATTATGGCGACATGCCATCACGGCCGCGTGCAGCAGTCCCAATACGCCGCCCGCGTAAATGATGTCGAACGAGTCTTCAACTTCAATTCCGGCGGGCGGCGCGCCGCGCACCACCACTTCTTTCGCTGTCCCTTCGCCCCGCTCCATCGCTTCCTGCCAGCGTGCGTCTAATTCCCACACGCGCTTGAGCCATGATTCGCGGTCGCTAAGCGCGCCGAAGTTCGTCACGGTAAGAGGGTAGAGTTTGCGAAACTCGGCGAGACGGGGCATCGCGGGCAAACGTTTGTTAGAAGCAGCGACGGTCATGCTAAAACAATAAAACGGCGCAAAAATCACATAAAACCCGGTACGCCCGTGTTGAAAACAAATTCGGATTGTTCGGCGGAAGCGTCGGACGAAGTGTAACCGATTCGCCGTCAGCGCGTCCACACACGCAAGATGAATGGCGTCGGAAACGTTCGTTGGAACTTTAAAGATAGATGACTAATGCGTTCCGAGTTGTAAGTTCGGCGCGCAAGGTGATGTGTTAAGACACAATGGTCATCAACCGCTGCGCCGAGCCGCAAGCGGCTTTTTCATCAAGTAATGCTTTTCATTCACGGCAAAAAACAATATAATCAATCTTCCGGTGCGCCGTTTTCAAAGCGGCTTGCCGGGGCAAACTTTACATGGGAATTTTTTAAAGCCTCCCACACGACCTAACAACCGGATTCCCATCAAACCTTTTACGAATTCAGGAGTAAGTTAAAATGCGTAAACTCTTCTTTGTTATGCTTGCCGTCGCCGCCACTCTTTCGTCCGGCATCGCCCACCAAAACAATTCCATGACCACCGCGCAAGACGCGCAGAACATGGGCATTGCCCCGAAAGAGCCGAACGGCGTCGGGCGTCTCGATCTGCGTGTTGTTGACGAAGGCGGCAAACCCGTGCGAAACGTGTATGCCAAACTCACCTCGATCCGCAGCGATGGCTTCAAATGCGAATCGTGGGCACGAACAAACACAGAGGGCGTCGCCGTGCTTCCTCCGCTTCACATGGGACGGCTCAGTTTGATGGTGAAAGCCAAAGGTTATCGCACGCAAGAGATCGTTGTTCCGACAACCGACCTCTCGCAACCTGTTCGCGTCACGCTCGCTAAAAAATAGTTATTGGAAAGTTACCGGATCAATAAAGCGCGGCGAGATTCACAAACCTCGCCGCGCTTTTCCGCGTTAATCTACTGTCCCTTTTGATTCTCTTTTCACACGGCGACGAAAAGGCTGCTGCTAAATTGCTGCTTATCATCAAACCACGTGCGCTTCACTTCAAATCCCGTGCGCGCGGCCAGCGTGGCGAGTTCGCTCGTATCATATTTGTAAGAGTTTTCCGTGTGAGTGCGCTCTCCGGCCGCGAAATCAACTTCCGTGTTCAAGCCGCGTAATGCCACTCGTTGCGCGCGTTCACTCTCCAGATAAATCTCAACGCAACCCTCCGCCTCGTTATAAAGCGCGACGTGTCGGAAAAGACGAACATTAAAATCAGCATCGAGTTCGCGGTTGATACGGTTGAGCAGATTGAGATTAAAGGCGGACGTTAAGCCAATGGAATCATCGTATGCGGCTTCTAACGCTTTCCTTTCCTTTTTCAAATCCGCGCCGACCAACAAGCAATCTCGTTCGCGCAAAATGGCGCGTAACGATTGTAAAAAACTTTCCGCTTCAATCGGGTTGAAGTTGCCGATGTTGGAGCCGAGAAAAAGCGCAAGCGTGCGCCCGCGTTCGTTGTGATTCTTGTGCAAGTGCGCGAGTGCAGTGTTGTAGTCGCTTGCGTAAGCAGTAACGCGCAAGAGCGTAGGCGGCGGATACGCTGCGAGCAACAGGCGCGCGCTTTTCTTTAAAGCGGCGAGCGAGATGTCAACGGGAATGTAATGTAAAGCGTTTCGCCGCTTGATGAGAGCGTCAAGGACGAGCCGCGTCTTTTGCGCGCTGCCGCTTCCCATCTCCAGCAACGTAACTTCCTTTGTGCTTGCTTCGCCCATCGCTTCCCCGACCATTTCATCCGCGTAACGCGAGAAGATTTCCGTTTCGGCGCGCGTTAAATAATATTCTGGAAGCAAACAGATCGCCTCGAAGAGTTGCGAGCCGAGTTCGTCGTAGAAGTATTTCGGAGGCAATTGCTTGGGAGCGCTTGCGAGTCCGCGCCGCACGTCTTCGGCAAACGCGTCTTTCAAGTCGGCGTGAATGAAGTTGTAGATGCGCAGAGAAGATTCCGCTTCCGTGTCAGACACTCTTTACTTTACCTTTCCGTTTCGCTTTGTTCATCTTTTTGCTTACTCTTTATCATCATAACTCACTAAAGGTCATGATCTAAGTTGCGCTTCGCCGCCAAGTTTATGACAATCTCTCCAAGCATTCTTAAGGAGTAACATGGCCATGAAGCAGAACGACCAGATCGCGCAATCGCTCGCAGAGACGCGCCGCCGCACCTTCGAGCTTTTCAACTTGGTTGACGAAGAAGTTTTACAACGCAGTCCGGGCGGTGGCTTTCGCCCGATCATCTGGCATCTCGCGCACATCGGCGTTTTTGAGTCGTTCTGGATTCTCCAAAAAGTGAAAGGCGACAAGCCGCCGAACGAGCGCTATCAACGCATCTTCGATCCCATTTCAACTCCGCGCGAAGAATCAAAGAATCTTCCGTCGCGCCGCGAGATGGAAGGATTCTTAAACGACGTGCAGGCTCATACACTAGATTACCTCGACGGCTTAAGCTTTGAAACAAACGATCCGTTATTGCGAAATGCTTACGTGTTTGATCTCGTGCTCGAACACGAACTTCAGCATCAAGAAACGCTTGCCTATCTTTTGCACATGCTCGACCCGAAATTAAAAAGGCGTCCGGCGAAGGAGAAAAACAACTCTGTAAGTGTTCCTTCTCTTCCTTCCGCCACGATGACTATGATTCCCGCAGGGGAAGCGCGCATGGGCGCAGTGTGGAATGAATTTGCGTATGACAATGAACTACCGGCGCACACAATCCACGTTCCCGCGTTCAAAATAGATCGTCGGCTCACGACAAACGAAGAGTATGCGGATTTTATCAAAGAGGGCGGATACGAACGCCGCGAATGGTGGAGCGACGAAGGATGGAATTATAAGGAGCAAGAAAACTGGACTGCGCCGTTCTATTGGAAGCAGGTGGGCGATGGTTGGCAGGAACAGCGAATGTTTGATGAAGGCGAAATCCGGCCGCAGCATCCGGTGAGCGGCATCAGTTGGTTTGAAGCGGAAGCCTACGCCAAGTTTCGCGGCAAGCGTCTGCCGACCGAAGCCGAATGGGAGCGAGCCGCAACGTGCGACGTTGAACCCGACCGTAAACGCCGCTTCGCGTGGGGCGATGCCGAGCCTTCGCCCGCGCGCTGCAACTTCGATCTGCAATTCTGGGACACAACTCCGGTCGGCAATTTCCCCGACGGCGCGAGCTTTCACGGATGTTTGGACATCAGCGGCAATCTCTGGGAATGGACAAATGACCCTTTCGCACCGTATCCAAATTTCAAATCATTTCCTTATCCCGAATATTCGCAAGAATGGTTTGACGGCGATCACCGCGTCTTGAAAGGCGGCTCATGGGCGACAAGCAGCTCGGTGCTCCGCACATCATTTCGCAACTTTTTCCGTCGCCATTCTCGTATTGCTTTTGCAGGCGTTCGCTGCGCGGCTAATTTATAAATCATTTTTGCAAGGACTCTTCTTTGAAGGATTGGAATACACGGCGATGCAAAAAAGAGCGGTTAAAGGGCTTGGTGAAATTGCCCTTCGGGTAACAGACCTTGACTCGATGCAGAAATTCTATCAGGAAGTCATCGGTCTGGAGTTGATGAAAAGATTTCCCAATGCGGCTTTCTTCAAAATCGCAGAAGGATACAATAGGCATACACAGATACTGGCGCTCTTTGATCGTTCACGACAAGCGGGCTATCAAGGTCTGACATCGGAGAAGTCCACGGTTGATCATTTTGCTTTCGCGATCCCGCTTGCCGATTTCGATGCTGAGAAGAAGCGACTTGAGCAACTTGGCTTAGAAGTTAAAACGGCTGAGCACGCATGGGTTCATTGGCGTTCTTTGTACGTCAGCGACCCGGAAGGCAATACCGTCGAGTTGGTTTGCTACGATGAAACTGTCTAGGCGAAATATGTTGAGGCGCACGCAGCAACGTGCATGACAATGCGCCTAACTCTGCACGCAATTTGATTATGAAGACAAGAATAATGCGAACCTTCAACCCTGATCCTGTTCATCGTCGTAATCGTTTACTGATTTATGCAGTTGTCTCTATCATCTTTGTCCAATCTGCCGTCCCACTGCCCGCATTCTCACAAATGCGAGCCAGAATTAGCGGGCGGTGGCAATGGGCGGAGGCGGCGCGAAGAGATCAGCAGCAAAATGGTTTCTCGCTTAACATCATTCAGCAAGGCAACCGCGTGCGCGGAGTCTATAGCCTTCTAACTTGGCTGAACGGCGAACCTCAAGTCGAAGATGGTAATCAGACTCCGTTCATCGGCACAGTGAAGGGCAACGTCATCACTATTACGTTTGACCCTGATGATATTTATCCCGGATATGAACAGAATGTGCGTTACAAGAATCCGGCGAACGGCCGACGCCCAAGCACTGCGACACTGATAGTGACTGGCGGAAAATTACACTTGACGTTAACGAACGGTAAATGGCCGGAAGGCGCGCGTCTGCCGCGCCAGTTCATCATGAGGCGGACAAAATAAAACATAAAAACAGGTAAGGCGAAAGTAGATGCTTGCTCCAAACACGATCCTCCAAAATCGCTACCGCATCCAACGCGAATTGGGGCGCGGCGGCATGGGCGCAGTTTACGAAGCGCTGGACGAGCGGCTTAATCGCATCGTCGCCGTTAAGGAAACGCTCGTTGAGACGGAAGATTTGCGCCGCGCCTTCGAGCGTGAAGCGCGCTTGCTTGCCAACCTGCGCCACTCGGCGCTGCCGAAAGTGATCGATCATTTCACGGAAGGCGCGGGACAGTTTCTCGTGATGGAATATATCGGCGGCGACGATCTCTCCGCGCTACTTAAACGACGCGACCGCCCGTTTCCTCTCTCAGATGTTTTGCGCTGGGCTGATGAGATTCTCGCCGCGCTCTCTTACCTGCACGCGCAGCAACCGCCTATCATTCACCGTGACATCAAGCCCGCGAATCTCAAACTCACCGCACAGAACGAGATCACATTGCTCGACTTCGGATTAGCCAAAGGACACGCCGGAGGAATGACGCGCGTTACAAGCGACAAAAGCCTTTACGGTTACACGCCGCAATACGCTCCGCTCGAACAAGTCAACGGCGAAGGCACGAGCGCGCGAAGCGACATCTACGCGCTTGCCGCCACGCTCTATCACTTATTAACGAACCGCGTGCCACCCGCCGCCTCGCAACGCGCCGCGTCAATCGTGCAAACCGGAATCGATCCGTTGCAATCGCTCGGCACGCTCAACGCGGAAGTGCCCGCCGCGATCTCAACAATTCTGATGAAGGCAATGTCGCTAAAGCAGGCGGAGCGCCCCGCGAGCGCCAACGAGATGCGCGCGAGTTTGCGCGAAGGACTACGCACTGTTGTCTCTCCCACAGTTGCCGTACCGCCGAACCAATCGCCAAATCTTCAACGCAACGCAGAGCTGCAACAAACCATCGCCGCGCCGCCGCTCAACAGTTGGCCGCGACCGCTGCCCGTCACGCCACTGTCTTCCGTCTCGCACGCCCCGCAAAGAGCGCGCGCAAGAGGCGGGCGGTGGTGGATTCTGGCAAGCGTCTTTCTCGGCTTCGTTGCGCTCACTGCGCTCACGTTCGGTGTCGCACGCTTCGTGCTTAATGGCGGAGGAAACACGCCCGCCCCGACTCCGACGCCAACACCTTCCGCTAATGACAACGTGCCGAGTCCTTACCGCGAGCTGCTGCCTTCCGTTGTTTCCCTCATGATGCAGGATGCGAACGGTAAAACAATTCGTCAGGCGAGCGGCTTCTTTGTGCGCGAAGATGAGATCGTTACTACGC
>JACDAW010000227.1 GCA_013695245.1 Pyrinomonadaceae bacterium
GACAAAGTGAATGTCGAGCAACACGCTGACGAAGTGCTACAGGCTTTTTAAGAAGAAACGAAAAGAGAAGTGCAAGAAACGGTTTCGCTTCTTGCACTTCTCTTTTGAACTAACTCATTGCCGAAAACACCTGAAACAGTTGTGGGTAAAATTTTAAGCGAATCGTATAGAGTCGTCTGCTGATCGTCGCTTCTGTCTTCCGACAATAATCTTTCGACTCATGTGTGTTGCAAAGCTGCAACTATGTCTTGCTCTAGCAACACGGCTGTGATATAAATCGGAGCAATGTTTTTCTGACTTTGCAGCCCTGCTCAACGGAGCGTGTATGAACAATCAGTCTCATCTCGTAACATATGCGAGCATCATTATTAGTATTTGCCTATTCGCGGGCTTTGGCTTCTCGACCCGCACTCAAACCCGTGCGCCGCTATCGGATGCGAACAACAGGGGAAATGTTATGACGAAACACGCGAGCGGAACATTTGAAGTTAAGTTGACGCCTCTCGCCACGGAAGGCGCGAGTAAGGAAGCGAATCTCGTCAAGATGTCAATTGACAAACAGTTTCGCGGTGATCTGACAGCTACCAGCAAAGGCGAGATGCTGGCTGACAGTTTCGCCGCCAACGGCTCAGGCGGGTATGTCGCAATGGAGCGCGTGAGCGGGACGCTGCACGGCCGCAGAGGCACTTTCGTCTTGCAACATAGCGGCACTATGACACGCGGCACGCCGCAGTTAAGTGTAACTGTTGTGCCGGACTCTGGCACCGACCAACTCGTGGGTCTGGCAGGCAAGATGACGATCAACATCGCCGACGGAAAGCATTCCTACGATTTCGAGTACACGCTTACCGAAACTCGTTAAAAGTTCAATCGAAAATCAAAGTTAAGTTGTTCGCGCGAGAACGAAGCGGGCGATGCTGCGTAAGACGGGCGTCGGAGTTTCGATGCGGTCGAGGTGCGCGCACGCTTCTTCGCAGGCGCGTTCGGCGAGCGAGTGGGCTTTCTCAATTCCGTAGAGCGCGGGGTAAGTCGCTTTTTGTGAGCGCGCGTCCTTGCCGGGGGTTTTGCCTAAATCTTCGGCAGTTGAAGTTACGTCTAAAAGATCGTCGGTGATCTGAAAAAGCAGACCGAGATGGGCGGCGTAAGCGGAGATGTTTTCGATGTCGTGCTCGCTCGCTCCGGCGATGATCGCGCCACAACGTGCGCAGGCGCGAATGAGCGCGCCGGTTTTGTGTTGATGGATCGTTTCGAGTTCTTGCACGGAGACAGAGCGCGATTCGGCCGCCAGATCGTAACACTGCCCGGCGATCATTCCGTCGGGCGTCCCTGCGGCGCGCGCAAGTTCGCTGATAACACGAACGCGCTTGTCGGAATCAAGATTTTCGTCTTCAGCGATTGCTCCGAAGGCAAGCGTTTGCAAGGCGTCGCCTGCGAGAATGGCTGTTGCTTCCCCAAACTGAACGTGGCAGGTGGATCGCCCGCGCCGCAAAGAGTCGTCGTCCATTGCGGGCAGATCGTCGTGAATGAGCGAGTAGGTGTGAACCATCTCGAAGGCGCAAGCCGAGCGAAGGAGACCGTCATGTGTTGCCCCGAAAGCTTCTCCGGCGGCGAGCAAGAGCGCGGGGCGCAGGCGTTTGCCGCCCGCAAATAAACTCCATCTGATCGCTTGGTGAAGATGAGTGGGTGCGCGCGTCTCAACGGGCACGAGTTCGTGGAGTTTCGCGTCAATGATGACAGATGCGCGGGCGAGAAAGGAGCGTGCCGCTTCGACTTCGTCCGCCGCCGCCGTAGGACTCTTAGAAAACGCTTTCATCTTCTTCCGAGTTGTCTCCGGCGGCCGAGGGATCAAGCTTGCCGTTGTCTTCAAACGGTGTGGTGAATGTGCGCCCGCTTTCGTCGTCGCGCAGGAGAAGTTCGATGCGGCGTTCGGCTTCGTTCAAGCGCTCTTGACATTCGCGCGAGAGACGCACGCCCTGTTCAAATAGCTCTAAGCTTTTTTCGAGCGGCAGATCGCCGCGCTCCATGTCGCGCACGATCTTCTCTAGCTTCGTCAACTGCGCCTCAAAAGTTTTCGTCTCGCCGTTCTTCATAAAAACACTAAGGTTATTCTTCCTGATTATTTCTGTTGCCGTTGCCCAATATGTTGGGCAACACGTCGGTTAAGTTCGTGTTCGGCCGCTGGTTGGTTTGTTGATTTCGTTGTTGCGACGGCTGATTTTGTCGCGTCTGTTGCTGCTGTGTTTGCTGCTGCCGCCGATCTCTTCTCTGTTGACGACTATTGCCGCCGCTTCCACCGCTATTGCCGTCGCTGTTGTTATTGGTAAGCGATGGGAAATCTTTTTGGACGCGCTCGGCGATCTGCGTCGCAAGGCGTTCGTCGCGGATGCCTGTGATGCGCCAGCGTTCGCCGTTGCGCTGCATGGTTAGCTGCGTCGGGCTGTTGTTGATTTTAAGCGAGACGGTTGCTGTATCACCTTCTTCCTTGATCTCATCCACCGCGCGGGGAACAGCTAAGGCGAGCAGAGGAAACGGCACGCTTGCGCCGCGCGCGCCGAGTTCTTTCGTCTGTCGCTTAATTTCTTCGCGGACGCTCTCTCTCGCGGTCGCCAATATCTGCTGCGTGTTTGCGCCGACGCGATTGCGCAATTGATCGAGCAGCGCGCCGCCCGCGCCCGTGTTGGCGGTTATTTTGTCGGCCACCTGCGGCGCAAAGTTTTCGGTCACCTTGTCCGTGT
>JACDAW010000252.1 GCA_013695245.1 Pyrinomonadaceae bacterium
CTCTACGCCTTTATCGCGTACCGCTTTAACTTCACCGGCGACGCGGCTGGCGACATTCACATCAACCCCGTAACCGAGTTCGCCCATCAATGCTTCGCCTGAAAGTTTCAGCAGAATGCGGCGGTAAGCAGGCGCGCTCGTTTCGGTTCGATGCGGTTCGACTTGAGACATTTAAATTCTCTTCTTATTAATTGCCGCCAGCTAGAGCCGCCACTTCGCCGCCGAAATCATCTTCGCGCTTCTGGATGCCTTCGCCCATTTTATAGCGCGAAAAGCGACGAACGGTAATGCGCTCGCCCGTCGCGGCGACCTTTTCTGTGAGCAACTCGTTAATGCTCTTCGCCGGGTCTTTGACGAACGGTTGATCAAGAAGCACAGCTTCTTCGTAAAACTTGCCGAGGCGACCTTCGACGATCTTATCAATAACTTGGTCGGGTTTGTTAGCGTTCTTTGGATCGTTTTTCGCTTGCTCGCGCGCGATCTCACGCTCTTTGTCGAGAATATCAGCGGTAATCTCTTCACGCGTAACGACGCGCGGATCGGCCGCCGCGATGTGCATGGCGATGTCCTTAACGAGTTGTTGAAACTCGTCGGTGCGTGCGACAAAATCCGTCTCGCAGTTGACTTCAACAAGCACGCCGACCTTGCCGCCCATGTGAATGTAGGAGCCGACCGCGCCCTCGGCCGCGATGCGCCCGGATTTCTTTCCGGCCGATGCCATGCCGCGCTTGCGCAGAATCTCAACTGCCTGTTCTTCGTTGCCCGCAGCTTCCGTAAGGGCCTTCTTGCATTCCATCATCCCTGCGCCCGTCTTCTCGCGCAGCGCTTTCACTCCTGCTGATGTGATCTCCGCCATCTTAAATTTCATCTCCTCGAAATATTATTAAAGGAAAGCGCAGCCGGGCGGTTTCTAATCCGCACCCGAAGAGCTGCGCTTTTTGCTGCCGAAAGGCAATATGAAAATCCGTTTAGCTTGCGACGCTGACCGATTCCGCGCCCTTCTCTTGTTCAGGTGAGCTTTGCGGCTCTTTACCGCTCGTGCCCGCGCCGCCATCCGCGCCGTCAACAGGCGCGCCCGTTCCCGTTTGCGGATGATCGCCGATTGAATCCGGCTGCTGCCCCGTTTTACCGAAACCCTGATTGCCTGCCACGGAGGTTTGCGTCTCAGCCGAAGGCGCAGCCGCTTCCATGTCGGTAAACATCTCGGATTCGCGGCCGGGATCGCGTCGTGTGGTCACGCTCGGCGTGCCGTCACCGCTCGCGCTTGATTGGCGCACACCGCCGCCGCTTCCGCCCGTCGTTTCGTCGCCGCTTGCTGTCTGATCAAATGCAGCCGCTTCGTCTTCATCGGATTTCCCGACGATCTGTTGACCTTCGATCACGGCATCGGCGATGCGCGCGGCGAAAAGGCGAACAGCGCGCAGGGCGTCGTCGTTGCCGGGGATAACATGATCGATTCCTTCGGGCGAGCAGTTTGTGTCAACAACGGCGATTACAGGAATGCCGAGGCGATTCGCTTCAGCGACAGCGATCTCTTCCTTGCGCACATCAATGATGAAGAGCGCGTCGGGCAGGCGCGACATGTTTCTGATGCCTGAAAGGTTTTTATTGAGCGATTCGTGCTCGCGGTCAAGCGTGATGCGCTCCTTCTTGGTCAGCTTTTCGTAGCGCCCGTCTGTCTGCATCGCCTCAAGCTCTTTAAGACGCTTGATTGATTTCTGCACGGTCTGAAAATTCGTGAGCAAGCCGCCGAGCCAGCGTTGGTTGATGTAATACTGACCGGCGCGTTCCGCTTCTTCGCGCACCGCATCTTGCGCTTGTCGTTTAGTGCCGACGAAAAGGATCGTGCGTCCGCGATCTTCACCCATTAAATTCGAGACGACTTGCAGGGCGTCGCGGAACATGCGTTGCGTTTTTTGCAGATCGATAATGGAGATGCCGTTGCGTTCGCCGAAGATATATTCTTTCATCTTCGGATTCCAACGACGGACTTGATGCCCGAAGTGGACGCCAGCCTCCAGTAATTCTTTCATCGTAACGGAAACCAAAAGAACCTCCTACGTGTGTGATTGGTTTAATGTACTCGCCGCCGCTTCAACAAGGAGTTAGCAACCAATCGAAGCAGCGACAATGGAATAAATATGGAATCTCAGATTTGAGATTCCATATTTCATTAGCGTTTCGAGAACTGGAAGCGTTTGCGCGCTCCCTTTTGACCGTATTTCTTGCGCTCTTTGGCGCGCGGATCGCGCGTAATGAATCCGGCTTGCTTCAAGGTGCTGCGCAAGTCGGCGTTGAATTCGAGCAGGGCGCGCGTGATGCCGTGACGGATCGCTCCGGCTTGACCGGCTAAGCCGCCACCCGCGACGTTGACGAGGATGTCGAATTTATTCGCCGTCTCCGTCAATTGTAACGGCTGTTGAATCACGGTGCGCATCGTCTGATTCGGGAAATACACTTCAAAAGCCTTGCGGTTAACTTTGATTTCGCCGCCGCCGGGTCGCAGAAAGACGCGCGCCGTCGCTGTTTTGCGCCTTCCGGTTCCGTAGTGTTGATTTTCAGCCACAGTTTTTCTTCCTCAAATAATTAACAAAGCGTGCTGCGCCTAGCTCTTCGCCGTCGCGCTCATTTTTATTTCCAAAGGTTGCGGTTGCTGCGCGGCGTGCGGGTGTTCCGCATCGGCGTAAACTTTTAACTTTTTCCCCATCGCGCGTCCGAGTTTCGATTTCGGCAACATCCCGCGCACCGCGAATTCTATGACGCGCTCCGGATGCTTCGCATATTGTTCCTGCACGGAAACCTCGCGCAGTCCGCCGGGATAAAGCGTATGGCGGCGGTAAACCTTCTGCGTCGCCTTCGACCCTTTGAAGTGCGTGTGCCGCGCGTTAATGACGATGACGTGATCGCCCATGTCCATAAAGGGCGTGTATTGCGGGTTGTTTTTGCCGGATAAAACGCGCGCGATCTCGGTCGCCAATCGCCCGACAGGTTGGCCCGCTGCGTCCACCACAAACCAACGACGTTTCTCGGCCAGCCCCGTGCCGCTCGGAAAAGATGTGCTCATAGATGACTCTCTTGGATTAAAGCGTTGAAAACGCGAACGAGTAGAATACAAAAGCGTTCGGGAAATTGCAAGTATAACGCGCGAACACGAAAAATC
>JACDAW010000268.1 GCA_013695245.1 Pyrinomonadaceae bacterium
GACTTAGCGTCCGGCGCGACGGAAATTTCAAGCGTTCAAAGTTTTCTTTATCTTAAACGCCGCTTCGTCAGGCGGAACACAAATTTCAGGATCGTCACGTTTTTTGTAAACGCAAGGTTTTTGAATCTCTCCACACACGCGCCCCGCTCTTTAAAGAGCGAAGGCGGCGCGGGAGAGAACGGGCTGCCGAGCGCGGCGCGCTTCCGTCAGAAAGCGCCCGTCAATTGTTTTTCGCGCCGGATGCTCATCGAGGAGATTTCATACGAACAGGTTGTGCCCGCTTCCCATTACAGAAGAAGTGTAGCTTGCTCTTGATCGCTTTCTCGACACGCGCTTTTCCGTCCGCCGCTCATCCGCTCGGTTCTAAAATCTATCAAGCGTTTGCCTTCCGTTAACTATCCGGTATCCATGTCGCTTCAGCCGCGAATCACATTCAAACTTCGCGCGGCGACAGGGTCCCGTACATGATCTAGGGAGATAAGTCTTTAATCCATGTCTAAAGAGATGATCGTCAGCGTCAATGGGCGCGAAAAGAAGATCGCCGTTATCGAAAACGGCCAAGTAACAGAGTTTTACATCGAACGCGGAGAGGACGAGGAGGGCATCGTCGGCAATATTTACAAAGGGCGCGTGATGCGCGTCCTGCCCGGAATGCAATCCGCTTTCGTCAATATCGGGCTTGAACGCGATGCGTTTCTTTACGTCTCGGATTTCTTCGACGAGGAAGAAGAGTTCGACCGCATCGTGATCGATAAAACACGCGGCGGCGCCGCAGCCGAACAAATTCGCCCCGAACGCCCTTCTGCGGAAACAAGAATCCAATCGCAACAACATCAGCCCGCGATTCAACCTGCCGCAAGCGAAGCGGATGCGGCGTCAACGGATTCGGACGCCTCTTATCATTTCACCGAACCAGCAATCGCTTCACAAGGTGCCGCTCCAAGCGAAGACCCGAATGCGACGAAGGTAAGTAATGATCGCTCCGCTGAACCGCCGCAACGCGGGCGCGGGAGAGGACGCGGTGGACGGGGGCGACAGCAGCGCGACGGACGCGGTGCGGAAGACGCGCGCGCCGCCGAGAGACCTTCAGATTCAAGTCGTCCGCCAGCTCAAACACCCGCGCTTTTCGCTGAAGACATTGCGACGCCGTTTGTCGAAGCGGGAAACTCTTTTCAGCGCGTCGTTGACGAAGAAGAGTCGGCGGCAGAAGAGGGCGGGATGTTTAAGGACGCGCGATTACAAGAGCGTCTGTCGGATCAAATCCGCGCCATCGAATTTGACATCGAAGCGACAACGCCGCTTCCCGTCGGGGCGTTGCTTTCATCATCAACGCAGAAGGGCGATTCGATGTTTCAAAGAATCGCCGACGATGACGATGCAGGCGATGAGCGCACGCAGCGAGTCGTCACGGCGGACACCGTGCAAGCTTCAATCAATGCGCAGGCGGCAGACGCTTTCGCCAATACGGAAGCGAGCGCGGATTCGTTAACGCAAGATCATTACGCCTTCGAGCGCATTAGCGACGACGCTGCGCCGGAATCGCTAAAGGCAACCTCAACTGTTCAGGAAGAAAAATCAGGTCGTCGCCGGTCAACGAAAAAGACCGAGCGGAAAAACGAAGATGTTAATCCGAGGGTCAGTGGAATTGAGCGCGGAAGCAACGTAAGCGAAATTGCGACGGTTGAAGATTCCGAAGCTGAAAGCTCGAAGAAGAAACGCTCAACTCGTCCGTCTGCCTCAACGTCCAAGGGCGCGAGCAAGAAAACTTCTAACGCAGGACGCAGTAAATCCGCCGCGACCGGACGCACACGACGCACCGCATCACAGACGAAGGCAACTGATGGCGCAGGCGCGGGAACCGAGGGCGAGCTTTTCGCTGACGCGGAAGCGAAGGTGAGCAAAAGGAGTTCGCGCGGCGAATTCGCGCAGCGCCGTCGCCGTCGTCGTCGTCCTCCCACTGGTGGTCAGACGGCTCAAAGCGAAAACGGTGTTGAGATTGAAAACAATTTAGCGGTTAACGTCGCAGAAACGAATGCGCCTGATTCCGAAGCGGAAGAAAACAATTTAGTCGGCATCAGCACTGACGAGGCTTTAAACGGCGCAGCGCAAACACCGCAACTCCCAGTTGCCGTGCCTGCTGAGGTTTCTGGAAACGGGCGCGGTTCTTCTCGCGGCAATGGCAACAACCGCTCGTCGGGCGGCGGACGCGAACGACGTGAGCGCGCCCCCGCGCCGATGATCACCGATCTGCTACGCGAGGGTCAGGAGATACTCGTACAGATCGCCAAAGAGCCGATTGCCGCCAAAGGCGCGCGTATCACTTCGCACATCGCCCTGCCCGGTCGCTTCCTCGTTTACATGCCGACGATTGAGCACGTTGGCGTGTCGCGCAAAATTGAATCCGATTCGGAGCGCGTGCGCCTGCGTCGTTTGATCAAAGCGATCCGCGAAGAGGAAGACGTGCCTTCCGGCGGCTTCATCGTGCGGACGGCCGGAACAGGAATCACAGAAGAGGATTTACGTGAAGACGCGCGCTATCTTGTGCGCACGTGGCGCGACATCCGGCGCGAAGCCGAACGCACAAAGCCCGCGACGCTCGTCCACCGCGATCTCGATCTCGTGCAAAGAATTCTCCGCGATCAACTCTCGGACGATTTCACTGCGATCCGCGTTGACTCCGAAACCGAGTATTTGCAGATCGTCGAATTCATCAACCGCATTCAGCCGCGCTTGGTCAACCGCGTCAAACTTTACACACGCGAAGAATCGATCCTCGAAGCTTACGGTGTGCAGGCGGAAATTGATAAAGCGATAAAGCCGCGCGTGTGGCTGCGCTCCGGCGGCTATCTCGTGATCAACCAAACAGAAGCTCTTGTTTCGATTGATGTGAACACGGGCAAGTTTGTCGGGCGCGGCGGTAGCCGTCTTGAAGACACGATCACAAAGACGAACATGGAAGCGGTCGAAGAGATCGCGCGGCAGATTCGCCTCCGCGATCTCGGCGGCATCATCGTGCTCGATCTTATTGACATGGAGGAGCGGCGCAACCGCCATCGCGTGATGCAGGCTCTGCAAGAGGCTTTAGAGCATGACAAATCGCCGACGAAAGTTTTGTCGTTTAACGATTTCGGCCTTGTGATCATGACGCGCAAGCGCGTGAAGCAATCCTTAGAGCGGACGCTCTGCGCGCCGTGTCCGTATTGTCAGGGCGCGGGGCTTGTGAAGTCGCCGCAGACGATCTGCTACGAAGTGCTCGAAGAGGCGAGACGGTTGGCGCGCGGCATGAAGGGCGATCACCCGCAGCAGGCAACGCTCAGGGTACACAGGGAAGTTGCGGGCGCGCTGCGCTCAACCGAACGCGACGTGCTTAACGAGATCGAAGCTTATCTGGGGATTGTGGACGTGACGAGCGATGGGCACATTCACCAAGAACAGTTCGACTTCGCTTTCGTGTAAAGCGCAGAATCAAAAAGAGACGCCGCTTCTGAAAAGTTGAAGCGGCGTTGAAAGCATCTTGGAATCAGATTGCGGCGGCGAGCGGATTTAGTCCATCGCCGCCGCGTAGTTTGCCGAAACTTTTTCTGTCGTCTCCTGTTCGTTTGCGCGAACGTAAGTAAGCCAGTTGCCGGGAGCGGGGCGCGTCCCCGCAGTGATCTCGAAGAATCTCTGCTGGATGCGTTCGGTAATCTTACCGCGCCGCCCGTCGCCGATTGTAATGCGATCAACCGTGCGAATAGGCGTTACTTCGGCCGCCGTTCCTGTAAAGAACAATTCATCGGAGACGTAGAGCGCGGCGCGCTGAATGCCTTGCTCGACGACGGGGATTTCGAGTTCGCGGCAAATCTCAATGACGCTGTCGCGCGTGATGCCGGGCAAGATAGAAGATGAGAGCGGTGGCGTCATAACTTTCCCGCCATGAACGATAAAAATGTTTTCGCCCGAACCTTCGGAAACAAACCCGCGATCATCCAAAGCAATGCCTTCGGCGAAGCCGTTCACCAAAGCTTCCATTTTGATGAGCTGTGAGTTCATGTAGTTCGCGCCTGACTTCGCCATCACGGGCATCGAGTTCGGCGACAGGCGATTCCACGACGAGACGCATACGTCAATACCGTGTTCAATCGCTTCTTCGCCCAAATACTTGCCCCAATCCCACGCGCCGATGTAGCACTCAAGCGGATTCGGGAACGGGTTGACGCCGAACGTGCCGAAACCGCGAAAGATGATCGGACGTAAGTAACACTGTTCGAGTTCGCTGCGACGCACGAGTTCAACCGATGCCTCGCAGAGCGTGTCCAAAGTTAAGTCCGTGTCCATGCGGTAGATTTTTGCCGAGTTGAGAAGTCGCTGCATGTGTTCGCGCATGCGGAAGACGGCCGGCCCCTGCTTCGTTTTATAACACCTGATGCCCTCAAAGACGCTTGAACCGTAATGAAGAACGTGCGCCATGACATGCACGCGCGCCTCATCCCACTTGATGAACTCGCCGTTATGCCACACGTCGGCGGCAATTCGCGGCGTCTTCACGTCTTTCGGTGCGTCTTTTGAAAACATCTTTTAGCTTCTCCTTGCGAAATCTATTTTAACAAACGGCGACCCGTTCCGGCACTAAATTTTGAACGAACGAAAAGAGTTTTGCGCCCGTGTAAATCACCGTGTCGGAATAAGGCACAATAGCTTAAACGAACCGCGCTTGGCAAGACTTCGGCTTGCTTCGCGGACTTTATGCGACTTACCATGCTGCGAGTTCTCCACATTTTAAATTAAA
>JACDAW010000275.1 GCA_013695245.1 Pyrinomonadaceae bacterium
AAGTGATAGCAGTGGCGAGGCGGCGATGGCACACAGGTATTTAGGGGCGCTCTACAAAGAGCAAGGGAAAAATAAACGCGCTATCGAAGCCTTAGAAAAATACCTGCGGCTGGTGCCGAAGGCTACGGACGCCGCACAAATTCGCCAGATAATAGATGAGCTTCGAGGGCAAGCGCCAGCCGCAAAGCAGTGATCTGTATCAAGCATCTAATTTAATAGTTCCAAACAAGTGCCCCATCTTTTCTTTCTTAGTGCGTAGATAGCGCTTAGCCGCTTCAGTTGTTTCAACTTCAATCGCCACACGCTCAAAGACATCAAGCCCGGCGCTTTGTATCGCCTTCAGCTTCAACGGGTTGTTTGACATCAAACGCACCCGGCGCAAGCCTAAATCTAAAAGTATCTCGGCGCATTGCGTATATTCACGCAAGTCATTGGCGAAGCCCAAACGCTCGTTTGCTTCAACCGTGTCTGCGCCCGCGTCCTGAAGGGCGTAAGCGCGAATCTTGTTGATGATGCCGATGCCGCGTCCCTCTTGCAGTTGATAGACGATTGCGCCGCGCCCCTCGCGCTCGATTAATTCCATCGCAGCGTGTAGTTGTGGGCCGCAGTCGCATTTCGTCGAACCGAAAACGTCGCCCGTCAAACACTGCGAGTGAATGCGCGCGAGCGTCGGCACGTCGGGGCGCAATTCGCCTTTATGTAACGCGACAAATTCCTCGCGGCTGATCAGTGAACGGTAGCCCGTGATTTTAAATTCGCCGATCTCGGTCGGCAGCCGCGCTGTCGCAATTAGCTCAACAGATAATTTGCGATCTTGCGGTACGCCCGTAATCTTTTTAGTTTCGTCTTCTTTCAACCTATTAACTCCCAATCAAATTTCAAGTCTTGAGTGCTGTCACTTATGCCTGAGCACATATCGCGTTCAATCCAGATTATTATTGTAAGATGATTATAGAAGCACATCTTTGATGCGCACAAGAACGCTTAAGACTAAAAGGCTTGCTCCAGAGATTTTGGCGAATCAGATTCGCTCCCGGCAACATCATTATTGCCGCCAACCTTCGATAAAAGTTAAGATGTTCGTGGTAGGAAGTTAAGCGAGTTTGCCTTGGTTCAAAATTGATGGCAAGCGGCGACATTGAAGAAAAAGATCATAGGAGTTTGCGGCGGTCGCAACCGAAGCGTCCGGCGCTCGTCTTTTTGGACGGCGATCTTATTGCCGCGCCGATTCCGCTCGAACGAAACGAAGTGACATTGGGGCGCGCTCTCGAAGCCGATGTGCGCGTTAACGATGCGCGCGCCTCGCGCCTCCACGCGCGCATCACGCTTGAGCACGACGCCGAGCGAGACGAAACCGTTTACCGGCTCGTCGATCTCAATTCGACGAACGGCACGCTCCTAAACGGTTATCCCGTGTCGGAAGCTGCACTCGAAGACGGAGACAAGATTGTGATCGGCAAACACATCTTGCGCTTCGAGTTTCTCGACGACATTGACCACGAATTTCATCGCCAGATTCATCGCCTGCTCGCCCACGACGAACTCACCGGCCTCTTGACGAGTAAATCCTTCTTCTCCGAACTGCGGCGCGAATCAGCGCGCGCCGAACGCGAAGAGCGACCTTTCTGCGTGCTGATGATGGATTTGGATTATTTCAAAAATGTAAACGACTGCTACGGCCACCTCGTCGGAAGCCGAACGCTGGAGGAAGTGGGCACGGTGATCACGCGTGCCCTGCGCGCCGGAGATGTGGCTGCGCGTTTCGGCGGCGAAGAGTTCGCCGCCTTTATGCTCGACGCTGATCCGGCTCAAGGTTTCGTCGCCGCCGAGCGTGTGCGTCGCGGCATCGAAGCGGCTCACTTCTCCGCCACGCGCCACGGCGCGCCGGGAGATGGCGAACGCACGCATCATATTACGATCAGCATCGGCGTCGCCTCTTTCCCCGATCACTCGCGCGATCCGATTGAACTCGTCGAAATGGCTGACGCCGCGCTTTACCGCGCGAAGCGTTTGGGTCGCAATCAAGTTTGCCTGCACAGGTCTCCCCCCGCCAAGCACGCGGCACAGATGCCGTATTCAACATACATTCCGAGCGAATAAAAGTCTTGCGACGTAAACAAGTTTTATTATGATGTTTGTCTCACTTTTCCTGCATCTTTAGTTCCTAATGTTCGTTCTAGCTAGCATAAACAGTCCTGACTGTCGGTCGCCTGTAATTATCGCAACTCAAGTTTGCCGGAGGCGTGTAATAAACGCGGTATGGACGAGCAAGCTTGGAAGCGCGTAATAACCGATTTTGTCCGAAGGCTGTTGCCACTTCTCGCTGCCCGCGTGTATGCTTGCCTTATGAATGGCGGACGCAACCCGGCCGTGCCGCTTTAAGTTTAACTTGAGTTAAAAACGGAAGAACTTGATCGCTCAACTCAACCTCGCCAGCCAGCCTTTTCGCAACCGCACGCTGCCTTGGATCGTTACTGCCTTTATCGCGTGCGCGTCGCTGCTTGCGCTCTTCCTTATTTTTCAGCAAAGAAATCAGGCGGTGGCGCAAGGCGCGGTTGCGGAGCGCGACGTGCAAAATTTAAACGGACAGGCGCGGGCGCTTCGCCAGCAAGCCGCGCAGGTGCGCGATGCTTTATCGTCGGAAGAACGTCAAGTGCTGGAAGCTGCGCACGCCATCGTTGATCGTAAGACCTTCTCTTGGTCGGGTCTTTTCGCCGACCTTGAAGCTTCCGTTCCGGCGGACGTGCGCGTGACAAATATCAGCGTGCGCGATGTGGTGAAAGTGGGCGACCAGACTTTCGCCGAATTGGAATTGTCGGTCGTCGGGCAAGCGCCCGCCAATGTCACGCGCATGGTTTCGGAGATGAATCGCGCCGGAGTTTTCACGGCCGATCTGTTGACACAGAATCCGCGCGCCGGACGCGGCGAGAGCGGAACTGAATGGACGTTGCGCGTTCGCTACACGCCGCGCGCCGGACGCTCCGTCTCGTCAGGCGCAAATGAAAATACGGCGGCAACGGGGGCGACCGGCGCGGCGAGCATCGCTTCGGCGAACGGCGGTAAACAATGAAGAGCCAAGAACGAATCGGCAGAGGTAGAGTTGCTAATGTCGCGCGTGCGCGCCTCTCTTCAAGTGTCACGG
>JACDAW010000300.1 GCA_013695245.1 Pyrinomonadaceae bacterium
ACCCCGCCTCGCGCACATCCGCGCCATTAGTCAAACGCACAATAAGATAGCCGAAAGGGATCGAACCGAGCAGATAGGCGACAAAGATCAATAGCACAGCACGCATCTAAACCAATATACCCAATTCTCAACCTTTAAGACGTTCACGCAAACACCAAGATCGCAGCTTGGTTAACAAGATTCTTCTTCAAACATCCATCTTGCGCCTCGTGATAGCAGGATAAAGAAACAAGCAACATTCATGGCGAGTATCCAACTTGAGAAATGAGGCGAAAACTCCCATGCTCTATCAGTATTTAATATGTAATTTCTTGCTAAAGACAGTATTTAATATGTAATTTCTTGCTAAAGAATAAATTATTTCATTGGCTAAGAAAATCAGTCCGCCAATACGCCCGATTGATTGCACGCGCCACAGTTGAAGGATTATAAAGGGGGCACAGATAAGCGATGCAATATAGCTGAACAAAGTTATTACGCCGAAAATCGTCTTCGGCTTCATGCTGTCAAAAATGTTGTAAGTTGTTAAGGTGCAAGTAACGCCGTAAGGTTCAAATAGCAACACGACTAACAACAAGCTATGGACAGCAAGGGCGCACCAAACAATTCCGCACCAAACTGAGATGATTTTTATTACTTCCTTCGACATATGAACCTTGCTGATGGACAAGCCCAACGTAACTTTAGATCAATCGTCTGCGCAGAAGATCGAGCGCGGCTTGTGAAGCGCGCCAGCGAATTAGTTGGCGGTCGCCGGGTAGCATCAGTTTACGGTGCTCTGTGTGTGCATCGTCTGCCAGAGCGATATAGACAAGCCCGACGGGTTTCTCCGCGCTTCCGCCGCCGGGCCCCGCGATGCCCGTAACGCTAACTCCGAAATCCGCTTCCGCACGGTGCTTGATGCCCTCGGCCATCGCTTCCGCCACCTGCGCGCTCACCGCGCCATACTCCGCGATAAACTCCGCAGGCACGCCGAGCGAGCGCACCTTCGCATCGTTTGAGTAAGCCACCACGCCTTCAAGAAAATAACTCGACGCGCCGGGCACGTCCGTCATTCTCTCCGCGACAAGTCCGCCCGTGCAACTCTCGGCGACCGCAAGCGTAAAGCCGCCGACGGCGAGGCGCAAGCCCACCACTTGTTCCATCGTCTCACCGCGAAAAGCGAAGATCGCGTCGCCCAGACGCTCCTCTATTTGCCCGGCCAAACCGTCGAGTAATAACTCGGCTTCCGTTTCCGTTTTACCTTGCGCCGTAAGATGAATTTCGATCTCGCTGCGGTTAAAGAGAATCGTCGTTTGCGGATTGTCGTATTGCGTATAGACGGGCGCTATTACGGAATCAACCGCCGATTCGCCCAACCCGGCGACGCGCATAATGCGACGCGCGACGCGCAAATCGCCCGCCTTCGTCATTAACTTCGGGAGCACGAAATTTTCAAACATCGGGCGCATCTCGCGCGGCGGCCCCGGCAGTAGCACGACGGCGCGCGTCTCATGTTCGAGATACATGCCGGGCGCCGTCCCGTTCGGGTTATCGAGCACCTCCGCGCCTTCGATGACCATCGCTTGCCGCGCGTTGATCTCCGGCATCTGGCGATTCATTCGCATAAACTTTTCGCGGATCGTTTCCAACACTTTTTCGTTGTATGCAAGGCGACGCGAAAGTGCGCGCGCGGCGATCTTTCGCGTGATGTCGTCTTCGGTCGGCCCTAAACCGCCCGTTGTGATCACAATGCGCGAACGCTTAAGCGCATCTCGAATTGCTTCTTCCAGACGCGCGTCGTCGTCGCCGACCACGGTCTTGAGTTTGACTTCGACGCCGATGCCGTTAAGTTTTTCGGTGAGCCATAAACTGTTTGTGTCCGTGCGGTCGGGCGTAAGCAGTTCCGAGCCGATGGCGATGATCTCAGCCGTGAGCATAATTTAAAAAAGAAGCGAGTTGCTGTGTTCTAATTTATAGAAAACTTATTGCCGCGCTGCCTTAGAATCTTCCGCAAGTCCGAAGACTTTAATTTCACGCACCCACATCACGAACGGACGATTGCGCGGCCCCTGCATCGCAGGTTGTAAGATGCGCAGGCTTTTCGTTAACACGGGCGCAAACTCAAACGCCACCCGGTCAAAGTCTTCACCCGGATCAACACTTGAAATTGTGCGCCAATCTTTATCTTCCGCGCGCATTTGTAACTCGACGTGGCGCGACGGCAGGAAGCGTGCGTGATCGAATCCCCAGTAGATATAGACGGAGGCAACGCGCGTTGGGCGCTCCAAATTGATTTCGATCCAGTGCGGAGCGGGCGTCTCGGCCGCCGCCCAATTGCCTTCGTTGTAGCGCAAGGCCGCGATGCTGCGCACGTCAGTTACGCCGTCCGTTAGCGGCTTCGAGTTGTATGCGTCAAAACTTGAATCCACCTCAACCTGCGCGAGTCGCAATTCGACGAGCGACGAAAGCGGCACGGGAGTTGCAGTTTGAGGCACAGCGATCTGCCCGCTATCCGGTTGCGCCTGTACGTTCTTGACCACGCTGCGATGCTGCTCAAACAGGAGCACTCCGCCTAAAAGGGCGACGAAGAACAATCCGGCGGCAAGCCATCCGTTTCGGCGACGAAGGTGATGCGCGGGCATCGCTTCTTCAAGGGCGAGCGCGGAGGTGGACGATGATTCAGGCAGCATCTTACCGCATTGACGACACTGCTCTTCATCCTCACTGACTCTTGCACCACACGCGGCGCAAGACGATAAGCGAAGCTGCTGCGTAACGTGAGCATGACGACGCGTGTGATCCGTTTCCTGCTCGTCAAAAGTTTTTACGCTTTCCTGTTCCGCGCGTGTTGTCGCGGCGCGCAGAATGTCTGCTTTCGCGTCGGGCGTCTCCAAGCCGCGTGCGTGGCGCAGGGCGCGCAAAAATTCAAACGCGCTTGGAAAGCGATTATCCGGCTCTTTAGCGAGCGCGCGCAACACTACCGCTTCCAATCCCGGCGACACTCGGACGTTCACCTCCGATGGCGGGCGCGGCGGCTGTTTGACGTGCGCGCGCAAAATTTCCGTGCGCGTCAGGGGTTCTTCCATTTCGCCGTCTCTGTTTTGGAAGGGCGGCGCGCCCGTCAACATCTCATAGAGGATAATGCCGAGCGAATAAACGTCAGAGCGTTGATCGACGCGCGTGCCGCTCGCTTGCTCCGGCGAAACATACTGCGGCGTGCCGTAGGGCTTGCCAAGCTTTTCACTTACATCCGCGCCGACGAGTTTAACGATGCCGAAGTCCGTGATCTTTGCGCGGTCGTCCGAAGTCACCATGATGTTGGCGGGCTTCAGGTCGCAATGAATGATGCCGCGATGAAGCGAACCGTCTTCGTCGCGGTAAACGAATTCATGCGCATATATAACGGCCGCTAAAATCTGCTCAAAGATATTCAGCGTGCGCTCAACGGGCAGCGGACTTTTTTGACGGGCGAGTAACTGCGCAAGCGAGAGTCCGGCGACCAACTCCATCACGATGTAATAAGTTTGTTCCGTAACGATGTAGTCATAAATTTTGACGATGCCGTGATGATCAAGTTGTGATTGGATGAACGCTTCGTGCTGGAAACGCCCGCGCCGATGTTGGAGGTCGCTTGTGCCGCGCGCGCGGACGGATTTGATAGCGACTTCGCGCGGCAGCTTGGCGTGCCGTCCGCGATAAACAACGCCCATCCCGCCGCGCCCGATAGGTTCTCCGATGATGTAATTGCCGATAACTGTTTCGGTCGTCAAACTTCAGTTCTCCGCCGTTTGCAAAGAAGATGCGTGGGGAAAGTTAAAGCGTAACTTCCGCTCATTATACGGCAATTTCGAGGTGACTTGGGCGTCGCTAAACGCCACGCTTGCGCGCGAAGGGGGCGGACTAAGGGAGAGACGTTCGGGGAATCAGTTTTGGATTAGGGCAATTCAACGCCCCGCGCGTTTAAGCCTGCCTTCGGCTTAGGCGCTTTTTTTCTCTTCATAAACATCGCGCAAAACATCGGCGATGGGCGGGCGGTGCGCCATCTCGCCGGGAGTATTTGTCGTAACAGATTCTTTTGCAGTTAAATTATTTGACGCAACTCCAAAACGGGCGGTTTCGTTGGCGCGCAAAGAGGCTTGCGGAAACAATTTCTCTTCTTGCGTGCGAAGGCGCCCGCGCACTTCGGCGAGCATCGCGGCGGCGCGCGTGCGACGTGCGCGCTCAAGGCTGCGGATCGCGGCCATCGCCTGCGGCTCTTGCGCGGGTTCGCGCTCTAATTGTCGCAAGGCGGAAACGTAGCGCAGCAGTTCGGCGGACGGATCAAAGCGGCGGCTCTCATCCGTCTCCTCGTTTTCGACGAGACGTGCGAGTAGCTTGCACGCTTGCTCATCATCTCCCGCGCGACCGTGTAAGGCAGCGAGCGCGTAGAGAACGAGCGGCGGCGCATCGTTCATGCTGTGGAGAATATTTTCGCCGTGCCGAATAACGCGGGCGATCTCATAACCGTACCAGCGTCTTTCCTCGTCGCGTAGAATCTCGTTCGAGGCAATGTAGAATCTGAAGATGCCACTGATCTGCTGATGTTCGCTGTGCTGCACGGCGCGGTACACCAAATAGACCACGACCGTAAAAAAGACGATCACGGCCGGTGGAATGCCCATCGTCATCATCATCGTGATAATAACGACAATGGCCATCAATTTCTGCGTTGTTTCTTTCCCCTTAGCACCCATGAGAATGTAAAACCCGCTCAGTTATTTATTAGCCATCTGGCTGATCCGGTCACGAATGCAACCGCCCACATCTGCGGTCGAGAGAGAACCGCCGAGATCAGATGTTGTCTGCCCTTGTTCGAGCGCGTAGCGCACTGCGTCTTCAATCAAGCGGCTCGCCCGCCCGTCTCCGAGGTATTCTAGCATCATTGCCGAAGTCAGGATAGCTCCAATCGGATTAGCAATATTTTTGCCCGCAAGCGGAGGAGCGCTACCGTGTACGGGTTCAAAAAGCGACGTGCGGCCGGGATGAATGTTGCCTGAAGCCGCCATCCCTAACCCGCCCTGAAGCGCTGCGCCCAAGTCAGTTAAGATGTCGCCGAAGAGATTGTTCGTCACGATCACATCATACTGCGCCGGGTCGAGGATCATGAACAGACACATCGCATCAACATACTGATGTCGCGCCTCAATATCCGAATAACGCGCGGCGACTTCCTTAAAGACTCGCTGCCAGAGATCGCCGCCGAAACGCTGCACGTTCGATTTATCCGCCATCGTCACGCTGCTGCGTTTGTTAAGGCGGGCGTATTCAAAAGCGGCGACGATGATTCTTTCAACTCCGGCGCGCGTATTCAATTCCTCTTGCGTGGCGATCTCGCTTTCGGTTCCCTTGCGCAGAAAGCCGCCCGCTCCGCAATACGCTCCTTCCGTGTTCTCACGAAATACGACGAAATCAATGTCTTCAATCGTGCGGTTGCGAAGCGGCGTCAAACTGTTATGGAACAAGCGCACGGGACGCAGGTTGATGTAGAGATCAAGACCGCGCCGCATTCCCAGAAGGATGTCTTCGGCGTGCTGATTTGAAGCGACGCGCGGATCGCCGAAAGCTCCGGCGAGAATGGCATCGAAGTTTTCCGCGAGCATCTTGAGCGCGCCATCGGGCAAGCTTGTGCCGTCGCGCAAGTAGCGATCCGCGCTCCAATCGAAATGCTCGAATTGAAGTTGCACGCCGCCTGTGTCGCATAGCAGTTCAAGCGTCTGCACCGCTTCCGCGACGACTTCCGGGCCGATGCCATCGCCGGGAATAACGGCGATGCGTTTCGCCTTCTCGATCATTCGCTGCTCGTTTGCGTTACCGCGCCGCGATCCGACGGCGACGTAGCTTCAACCACCGTTGCCTGTTCCAGAATTTGCAGCGAGTAAGTTGTGTTAGCCGGAACGCAGTAGCTGTCGCCCGCACGCACTTCAAATGCGTGCCCGTCAATCGTGATCTTTAACGCGCCCTTAACAACGTAAGCGACATACTCGTAGGGATTACGATGATCGGGCTTGCCTACGCCCGCCTTTTCGTTCTCCCATAAACGCATCGCCATGCGCTCGCCATTGACGAGTAGGCGCTCGCCTTCCGCGCCGCGCGGCGCGCGCTCACCGCGCACCATGACCGTCTCCGCGTGATGATCCGCCATTTATCTTCTCCCTCAAAAAAACTTTGAATTGCAATTACCGGACGATGCTATTAACAAACGTTCGCCGCATTCTTATCACGATTTCTTTTCAAAAAGGCACGCACAAGACGGGCACACGCGCCCCGCGTAAAACCTTCTCGGCGGTTGATCCGAAGAGCATCTCAGCGGGCGGTGTCGAACGCCCGCGCACGCCGATTACGATCATCGGCAGATCGAGATCGCGTGTGATCTTCAGCACCTCAACGAACGGAATGCCGACCACGATCATGCGCTCGACGCTGACATCGCCTGTTTCAATTTCTTGAAGCGCGT
>JACDAW010000310.1 GCA_013695245.1 Pyrinomonadaceae bacterium
CGCCCGGATATAGTGACCACAGACACAAGCAAGTAAAAGCAATTAGCGATCTCTTCATACCTATCGCGTCGCCCTAAGTCACATTGCAACGATTGAATTTATAACGCGGCGATCACGGCGTCGGTAAACTCGGTCGTCTTCGCTTCGCCGCCGATGTCGCGTGTGCGCACCTTTCCTTCGGTGAAGACTTTGAGCATCGCCGCTTCGATTCTATCCGCCGCCTCACGCTCGCCCAGATGACGAAGCATAAGGATTCCTGATTGCAGAAGCGCCGTCGGGTTGGCGATGCCTTGCCCGGCGATGTCGGGCGCGCTGCCATGCACGGCTTCAAAGACTGCGCCTTGTTCGCCGATATTCGCGCCGGGAACGAGTCCGAGGCCGCCGACGAGGCCGGCGCCCAAATCTGAGATGATGTCGCCGTAAAGATTTTCCAAAAGCAAAATGTCGAATTGCTCCGGGCGCATCACAAGTTGCATACAAGTGTTGTCAACGATCTTGTCGTTCGCCTCGATCTCCGGGTAATCCGCCGCCACTTTGCGGAAGCAATCGAGAAAGAGTCCGTCGGAGAGTTTCATGATGTTGGCTTTGTGAACGGCTGTAACTTTTTTGCGTCCTTCGCGGCGGGCATATTCAAACGCGAAGCGTGAGACGCGCGTGGAAGCTTTCTCGGTGATGATCTTAATGCTTTCGACGACGCCGGGCACGACCACGTGTTCAATGCCGGAATATAAATCCTCCGTGTTCTCGCGGACAATGACGAGATCGATGGTCTCATAGCGCGTCGGAATGTTTGGCAGCGTGCGGACGGGACGCAGGTTGGCATACAAATCAAGCGCTTTGCGCAGTCCGACGTTGACGGAAGTGAAGCCCTTGCCGATGGGCGTGGTGATCGGCCCCTTGAGCGCGACCTTATTGCGTTTGATTGATTCGAGAAGCTCTTCGGGCAGCGTGTTGCCGAACTTTTCAAGTGCCTGCGCGCCCGCGTAATACGTTTCCCACGTCGCTTGAATTCCCGCCGCTTCGATGATGCGCACGACCGCCGATGAGACTTCAGGGCCGATGCCGTCGCCCGGTATGAGTGTGATAATATGTTTCAATGGCTTAGCATTCAGGAGTCAGAAGTCAGGAGTCAGAATGAAAATCGCTTGTTTCTTATTCTGACTCCTGACTTCTGACTCCTGACTCCTTTTTTTCCGTTACTATACCAGTAGTTTCAGCGATGCGAAACGAAGAAGTTTTTAAGAGCAAGTGGGATGTGGCGGTTGTCGGCGGCGGCGTCATCGGATTAAGCATCGCGCGCGAACTCGGACGACGCGGTTTGAGTGTCGCCGTTTTAGAGCGCGGGCATTGCGGGCGTGAAGCATCGTTTGCGGCCGCCGGAATGCTTGCGCCGCAGGTGGAAGCCGAGAGCGCCGACGCGTTTTTTCATTTCGGCTGTCTTAGCCGCGACCTTTATCCTTCCTTCGCTAAAGAACTTTTCGAAGAAACCGCTATCTCTATTGAACTCGACGAGACGGGCACGCTTCTTCTCGCTTTCACCGAAGAAGACGAGCGTGAAGCCGAGCATCGAAGAGCATGGCAGCAACGGGCAGGCTTTGAAGTCGAACGTTTGACGGGCGCGGAAGCGCGCGCGTTAGAGCCAAACGTCTCACCCCACGCGCGCGCCGCGCTACGCTTCGGACACGATTGGCAAGTTGAAAATCGCCAGCTTATAGCGGCGCTCATCGCATCTGCACGAAGATATAACGTCTCCCTCTACGAGCACACTGAAGTTCTCGCTTTGCGAGTTGAGAAGAATCACGCTCTGGGAGTTGAAACAACGCGCGGGAATTTGTTTGCGAAGAACCTTGTCATCGCAAGCGGCGCGTGGAGTTCACGGCTCAAAGTCGCAGACAGTTTTTTCGTTGCTCCGACCATTGAACCCGTGCGCGGGCAGATGTTCTGCTTTAAGCCCGAAGAAGTTTTTGCGCGTCATGTTTTGTGCAGCCCGCGCGGTTACATCGTGCCGCGCCGCGACCGGAGACTCCTCGCCGGAGCGACCGTTGAGAGAGTTGGCTTTGACAAATCGGTGACGGAGGCGGGCAAGCGATTCGTCTTGCGGAACGCGCAGGAGATCGCACCTTCGCTCCGACGGCTCCCGCTCATTGATTCGTGGGCCGGTTTGCGGCCGCGCGGCGAATCGGCGTGGCCGGTGCTCGGCGCAACTTCAGATGTTGACAATCTGTTCTACGCCGTCGGACACTTCCGCAACGGCATTCTGCTCGCGCCGCTCACGGCGCGCATCATCGCCGACATGATCACCGGACGCACAGATTCTTCGGAACTGACTGATAAATTCGTGAAGGCGTTTTCTCCCGAACGTTTTCAAATGATTGTCGCCTGAATTCTTACCACTGGAGCAAAAATGAGAACTCGTTTTCTTTTCCTCATGCTGCCGTTGCTCGCCGCCCTCTGCGCGCCCGTTACGCTCCTCCGCGCGCAGGCGGGGCGGAAAGGCACAGTTGATTCTCCAACCGCCCCAACGACATCATCGCCGTTGCCACAAGAGGCGCGAACCCCGCAATCACTTTACGAGGAAGCATCGAATTACGCGCGCATCAAGTTTGAAGAATTCGCGCGCACCAACGTTCCGTTCCAACAAAGTTTGTATGACAAAACTTTGCAGGAGCAACGCGAACTCGCGGCGCGCAATGCGGCGACGCTCTCACAGCGCGGCGCGCTCACCGGCGCTGACCTCTACTATCTCGGTCAGCTCTACTACCTTGCGGAAAGAAATGCCGAAACGATCACGACCTTCCAACGCTACCTCGCGGAGAATCCGACGACGACCGGCGACCAAAATCACACGATGATCTTCGGCGCGCATAACGCGCTGGCCGTCGCGCATTATCGCAGTAAGAATTACGACCGCGCGGTTGGCTACGCTTCCGAAGCTTTTCGCCTCGCCAAACTTACAGCCGCCGCTCGCCCGAACGCAAACCTCGGCGAACGCGATGAGATGCTGGCGAACGCCGCCACCGCTCTCGCTTCCATCTACCTGCAATTAAATAGGCGTGCGGAAGCCACGCAAGCCCTCGAAGAGCTTCGCGCGCTCGCTCTGAATCTGCCCTCTGCGAATCTTTACTCGCAGGCGATGACGACTTTTGAGCGATTGAAATTAACGCCGAGCGCCGCAGTCGCGGCAACGACGGTTGACAACACAAACACCGCCACCGCGCCGGAGCTTTCCATCGTCGAATGGATCGACCACGATCCCGTAAAGCTTTCCGAATTGCGCGGGCGCGTCGTGCTCTTGGATTTCTGGGCGACGTGGTGCGGCCCCTGCCGGATGGTCTTTCCTTACTTAACGAGTTGGCACAAAAAATACGGCAGTCGCGGACTCACGATCCTCGGTGTCACCAAGTATTACGGTTCAGCGCAGGGACGCGAGGTCGCGCCACCTGAAGAACTAATTTATCTACGGCAGTTCAAGCAGCGAAACAAACTTCCTTACGCTTTCGCTATCTCCGACTCAAATGATAACGGAATCAACTACGGCATCGCCGCGATTCCGACCGCCGTTCTCATTGACCGTCGCGGGCGCGTTCGCCACATCACCGTCGGCGCAAGCGACGAAAAAGAAGCGGCAAGAGTTTCACGCATGATCGAACAACTGCTCGCCGAACCTGCACCCGCCGCACCTGTAGCGGGCGCGCAAGCGACCGACGCGATGCGGTAAAAATTAGCGAATGGCGGTAACGTCATTGGGTTTAACTTAGTGTCGTCACCTAACGCGGCAAATCACTTATGCGATCTTTTCTGTATCAAGCGCACATCTGGCTAGGGGTCGTCGTTGCGCTGCCCGTGTTGGCGTGGACGACGAGCGGATTGCTCTATGCGTGGCCGCAAGCGGTCGAAGGCGGCAAGGTTGAAACGATTGATAGCAACCGCGTGCGTATCACAGTTCCCGAAGCGATGCGGCGCGCAAATGAATTTGCCGGAAAGACTTTGCCGACCACCGCGCTCACGCTGCTGATGCGCGACGGTCGCCCTGCTTATCAAGCCATTGGCGGTATGGGCGCGGATTCGCTTTTGATCGACGCGGAGACGGGCGCAGTAATCAAAACTCCGCCGCCGGGTGCCTTAACGCGCTACTTCCGGCAAGCCCACTTTTACTATTTCGCCGGAAGCTGGCAAGTGCCTTTACTCGTTCTTTTGTCCTTGCTTGCCAGCCTTTCCGCTCTTTCCGGCATCTATCTCAATGTAAAATTGTGGCGCAGGAAAAAAGTTAAACGATTAAATACGTTTATCGAAGCTTGAGCCGCGTAGCGAAGTTGCTGATTTCGACTTAAGATTCTTCATTCATCAAACATCTTTTCAGTAATTCAATGGAACTTTCACTTTTCTACATTGGCATTGCGTTCGCTGCCGGACTCGCTTCATTCCTGAGCCCATGCGTGCTGCCGCTCGTGCCCGGTTACATTTCGCTGATCTCCGGCGTGAGCATCGATCACTTAAAATCGGGTGAAGGTTCTCGCGCTCAAGCGCGCCGCGCCGTCGTCACAAACTCGCTCGCGTTTAACGCCGGGCTGTCGCTCATCTTCGTCAGTCTTGGCGCAGCCGCCGGGTGGCTTGGCGCGTCCATCACGTCGAATCCTTGGGTGCGCATCATTGGCGGCGTTGTGATCATCCTTTTCGGTTTGCAACTGATCGGAGTGTTGAAGATCGCCGCGCTTTACAAAGACACGCGGATTTTCTCAAACGAAAAGCCGCGCGGCGCGCTTGGGAGTTTTACTTTAGGGATGGCCTTCGCCGCCGGATGGACGCCCTGCATCGGCCCTATTCTCGGCACGATTCTCGGACTCGCGGCGACGACCGGAGGCTGGCAAAGCGGTTTGACGCTCTCAGCCTTTTACGCCGCCGGACTCTCCGTTCCGTTTCTCATCACGGGCTTGAGCATCAACAGATTTTTGGGTTTCTACGGAAACTTCCGCAAGCATCTGCACAAAGTCGAAGTTGTTTCCGGCGTTGTCTTGATTCTCGTCGGCGCGCTCGTCGCAAGCGGTTACGCAACGCGATTAGCAAGTTCGTCGCTCGCCTCTGCGATGGGCAACCCCGAAGCATGGCTCGAATCCTTTGTTAAGAATAGAGGAGGCGGAGCATCACCTGCCGCGCCCGTTCAAACGGCGACAGACGCCAGCACGCTCGCGCCTGACGTTGAATTCAGGACGCTCGACAATCAATCGTTTCGCTTAAGCGAATTGCGCGGGCGCGTCGTGTTATTAAACTTCTGGGCGACGTGGTGCGTGCCGTGTCGCGGCGAAATCCCGACGCTCAATGCAATGCAGCGCGATCTTGAATCACAAGGCTTGACTATCGTCGGCGTCAACACCGGTATGCCGGACACAGCAGAGGACGTAAAAGATTTTCAGAAAGACATCCGGCAGGAATACAAATCATTGATGGCAGGCGATGAAGCGCGCGCGAAATATGACATGGCGGCTTTGCCAACCACTTACATCATTGACCGCGAAGGCCGCATCCGGCAAACCATTCGCGGCGCGCGCGAACGCGATGCTTTTGAAGCTGCGCTCAAACCGTTGCTCGCAGAAACTTCAGCTACCGCTGCCGGAACAACAACCGTATCTCGCAATCAGTAAATCATTTATTACTTACAACAGGAGTTGTCATGTCAAAAAACTTCGTCTCAATTCTTCTGCTTTGCGCCATCGCGCTTTCAATCTTCGTTAGTCCGGCTTCGGCGCAGCACGCGCACGAGTACGCCCCTTTGGAAGAAAAAACCTTTGCTTACAAAGATTGGACTTTTCCGCGTTTGACCGATAGCACGACGATTAATCTGCGCCAATTCGCGGCGGGCAAAAAACTCGTGCTCGTCGTTTACTACGCCCCTTGGTGTCCGAACTGGCAGTATGAAGCGCCCGTCGTCGCCAAACTCTACAACAAATACAAGTCGAAGGGTTTCGACGTGATCGCCGTCAACGAATACGGCACAGTGGCGGACGCGCAAAAATTCTTCGGCACGGCGGGCGCGCCCTACACGGTCGTCGTTGAATCAATTGGCGGCAATGCGCGCGACACTTCAACGCACGCCGGTTACCGCAAACTGACAGGCGACACGCGCAAGTGGGGTTCGCCCTACAACATCTTCCTCGAACCAGCGCGCCTTGCCCCAAGCGGCGAAGTGTTAACTGAAAGCGCGTGGGTTGTGCAGGGCGAGCTTATTGAAAAAGATGCTGAGAATTTCATTCGCGCTCGTCTCGGATTGAAGTAGCGAGAAATGCGTCTACCGCATTCGCGCGAGAAGGAAAAGAATTTCAATTTAGTTTAAGGGCGCGAATAATTTCGCGCCCTTAACGTTTAGTGTGCGCCGAAGCGCAAACGTAATCCGATGCGGGCGAAGGTGGGCGGCGCAACGGTCGTCACCGGAATGCGCCCAGTAGCATAACGTTGATTGAGTACGTTTTCTATCGCTACAAACGCTTCAACGCGGCGTGTGAGCTGGCGCGAAGCGAACGCATCAAGGGTGAAATAACTGCCGAGCGGAAATTGATTTTGATCGTCATCGAATTGATTGCTCGCGGCGCGTCCTTGAAGGCTGAAAGTGATGGTGGAAGGATTGA
>JACDAW010000192.1 GCA_013695245.1 Pyrinomonadaceae bacterium
GGTCAGACTATCCTGCTCTCTCACAACATAGACATCGCAGCGCGGGTTGACGGGTTACGCAAGGGCGATAGCGTACGTTTCAATGGCGAATACGTGTGGAACAAAGAGGGTGGCATGGTCCACTGGACACACCACGACCCGGAGGGGCGGCACGTGGCAGGTTGGCTCAAACACAATGGGCGGACCTACCAGTAGCTACCGGCGCGTGTTCCCCTATGGAACGCAACCCAACAACTCATTGAACCGGAGCGGAATCAGCTTGCTTTTCATCCGCAAGGATTGAATGCTTGGTTCGGTGCTTCCCGCCCAGTTAATTCGGGCGTTCGGTTGCTTCTTGATTCTGAAAATACTTGCCTCAAGAAGAGTTGAGATTTACTATCTTAGTCATGAATTATCAGAACATTATTACCATCGAACCCGGCAAGCGTGGTGGCAAGCCCTGTATCAGGGGAATGCGTATCACGGTTTATGATGTGCTGGAATATCTTGCTTCTGGAATGACTCAACAGGAAGTTCTCGAAGATTTTCCTTATTTGACAGAAGAAGATATTCGCGCTTGTCTTGCCTATGCCGCAGATCGTGAAAAACGCTTGATGGTGGTCGAAGCGTGAAACTGCTCTTTGACCATCATCTCTCGCCACGTTTAGTCAAATCTCTGGCTGACATTTATCCAGACTCGAATCATGTTTATCCACTGGAACTTGACCAAGCCAATGATAAAGATATTTGGGAACATGCGCAGCGTGAAGGCTTTCTGATCGTAACGAAAGATGCGGATTTCAGCGATTTGTGCATGTTGCGTGGATTTCCGCCGAAAGTAATTTGGATACGTCGAGGGAATTGTAAGACATCAGCTATTGAAGCGATTCTTCGGCATCATTACGCGGACATTGAAGCCCTCGATAAAGATGTCATCGTGGGTGTGTTGACACTGCTCTAAACGCCGCAACCGAACAATTCATTAAACCCGACGTCTCGACAGCTTCCCTTTCATCATTGGTTGGTTTCTTCACGTCGAATGCTATATGCTCGGCGCGGCTTAATTCCAGAGTTAGATGGCTTAGGTTAAACAGCGTAAATGGAGGACAGTACGATGGCAGATCAGAAAGACAAGGCACAAGAGAAAAAGAGACAGGAAGAATCCGATAGCAGCGATCAGAACGATGAACAAGCGAGCGGCGACGGCAGTAGCGGTGGCAACATGGGTGCGGGAAAGTCTGGCAAGGAAGGTATGGGCAGCGAGAAGCCAAGCGATGAGGAGGGAATGGGCAGCCAGAAGCCTACAGAAGCCCATTGATTGCGCCCGAAGTTTAGCGTAAATTTGAGATGTGTTTGATCGGGATCGTAAGGATTGTAACCAACAGCAAATCTCTTTAGCCTCGCAGAGTTAAAGCATGATAATAGATAACACTGCGAATACGGACGAGCGTTGCGGGCGTTGCGGGATGCTGAAGTTTCAGTCTTCGGGACGCACGCGGTCTTGGTATGAGGAACACGAGATAATCGTATCCTCAAAGGGCGTGCGCGTGTTCTGCTTTCGTGACGGCGATACGGCGGAGACGTTTTGGGAGTATCTCCGCAGCGTGCTTGTCGATCTGGAAGCCAAGTCTTGCACTTCGTCGGCGATTGAGAGCCGCCGCGCGCCGGAATGGGTTCGCCTCTGCGCGATGGAGGAGATGTATAGCGAACGCAATCTTCATAAACGCGAACGCTACGAAAAGATCGCCAATTTCTGCCGACGGCGTGCTTACGAACTCGCTCCCGCGCTCGAAGCCTACACGCGCTTCAGAACTAACAGACGACGAACGCCCGACTTGACGGCGGCGAACGGCTAATGCTAGTTTGCTGCTTCGCCTTAGAAGATAGGTAACAACGTTTTCCGTTTACGCGACAACGTGGATTCACTGCTCACGCCCGCAGACTAAACTCAGGCGTTTGTTCTTTGTAGATTTTAATATTTGTATCGCTATTTCAATTCGCACTATTGAGGAGTTTTTAATCAACCACGTAGTTTGCGAGTTGACCGTCGCAGGTCTTTAAGGGAAGTCGGGTGAAAAGCCCGCGCGGTTCCCGCCACTGTGAACCGACGATTGCGTTGCTTTCGTTTGAAATTTGAGAGTCACTCGTGCTTAAAGGCACGGGGAAGGCTGAAGCAAGAGCGCGAGTTTGAGTCGGAAGTCAGGAAACCTTGCCTGTTTGTTAGACGGAAACAAAGCGAGTCGCTTTACGCTCCGGGAAAGAGCGGGTGGCATTTTCTGATCGGCAAACCAAAGTTCTTGTTCGTCTCTACGTCTTTTCGTGAGAAGAGGCGCGAACTTTCGTTTCGTCCTCTTCATTAATTTGAAACGCCCTCGATCTTAACTGCAGTTAAGATCGAGGGCGTTTCTATTTTTATAAGAACAATTCCTTCTCTCTTTCTCACTTAAACCCGTGTCTGCCAGAAGCGCGTTTGTCATTACTTTTAATAACAGGAAGAGAGATGAAGACTACTAAGTTTATTATCGCAATCGCATTTGTTCTTTGGTGCGCGTTGCCGACCGCCGCGCAACAAAGCATCGGTATTTCTATCGCCGGACGCATCACCGACCCGGAGGGCGCAGGACTCGCGGGCGCAATCGTCACGCTTTACTCACGCACGCGCCCCGCCGAGCGCGTCGCTACGACGACAGATGACACGGGCACGTATCGCTTCGAGCGCTTAGCAGACGGCGAATACATCATCGAAGCAGAGGCCGCAGGCTTTAATCGCTCTGCCGCCCGCGTTCTGCGCGTTGAGCGCGCAAGGGCTTCGACGATTGATATTCCTTTAGAGATCGCTGGCGTGCGCGAACAAGTTGTCGTTACCGCTTCAGACACGCCGCAGACGATTGATGAAACATCGAAAGCGATCACGGTCGTCAGTCGCCGCGAGATCGAAGAGCGCGACGAGTTTTACATTGCTGAAGCTTTGCGCACCGTGCCCGGACTTCGCGTGCGTCAATTAGGTAATCCGGGCGCGCTCACCTCGATCCGCACGCGCGGGCTGCGCAATCAAGACACTGCTGTTTTAATTGACGGTCAACGCCTGCGCGATGCGGCCGCCCCGCAGGGCGACGCTTCAGGTCTCATCGGCAGCCTCGCTGTCACAGACGTGAGCCGCATCGAGGTTTTGCGCGGATCGGGTTCATCGCTCTACGGCACAAACGCTATCGGCGGCGTGATCAATATCATCACGGACGAAGGCGGCGGAAGAACGCGCGGAAGCGTGCTTGCCGAAGGCGGTTCACTCGGCACGTTTCGTGGGCAAGCTCAACTCGCGGGCGGACTAGGCACAGCAGACCGCATTATCTATAGCGCGGGTGTTTCGCACTTCAACATCACGCGCGGCGTTGACGGCGACGACCGTTCGCGCAACACAAGCGGGCAAGGTCGCATCCTTTTCCGTTTAACGCCGACCACAACTTTTTCCGCGCGTCTCTACGCCGCCAACTCGTTTCTGCAACTCAACGAAAGCCCGGACATCATCGGCAACTTACCCGCGAACGGAATCGTCTCAGCCGTGCCGCTTGCGCCGGAAGAGTTGCGACGCTTTGAACGGGGAACACCGCGCGCAAGTTTGAACATCGGTGCGGCGACATTCATCCCTTCCGCCAACGACCCCGATGATTCGCAAGCGACGCGCTTCTTCTCCGGCATCTTTACCTTCGCCGGGCGTCCGACCGAAGACTTCGGTTACTCGCTCTCCTTTCAAACTCTCGATTCGAAACGCACCACGCGCGAAGGCTCCAATGGTGTCGGCTCCTTTGAGCCGCGCGGCGGAAGTCGTCGTAGCGAAGCGAATGGTCTCGTTCAAACCTTTAACGCCCGCACTGATTTTCGTCTCGGTCAATCGAATTTCATCACTGCCCTGTACGAATTTGAAATCGAGAATTATCTCAGCAATTCGTTTCCCGTAAATCCGGCGAACAACTCAAGCGTTGATGTCACGCAGCGCAGCAGTGCCGTCTTTATTCAAGATCAACTGCGCTTCTTTGAAGATCGTTTGCAACTCTCCGCCGGTTTCCGCGCGCAGTTTTTCAATTTGCGTCAGCCGCGGTTGAGCGCCGATTCCCCTTTCACCGGACTCACTTTCTCAGCTCCGCCGAACGCCTACACAGGCGACGGCTCCGTCGCTTACTTTTTACCTTCGACGAACACAAAACTGCGCGCCCATATCGGCAACGGCTACCGCGCTCCGTCGCTCTTCGAGCGTTTCGGTCCCTCATTCAACAGTTTTACAGGACGCTTCGGCACGTTCGGCGATCCGCGCCTGCGTCCCGAACGTTCCATCGCTTTCGACGCCGGAGTTGATCAATCCGCTTTCAACAATCGCCTGCGCGCATCGGCGACTTATTTCTACACGCGCCTGCAAGAGACGATTGGCTTCGGCTCTGTCCCGCAACCCGACCCGTTCGGGCGCATCTTCGGCGGTTACAACAACACGCGAGGAGGACTCGCGCGCGGCTTTGAACTGAGCGCAACGGCCGCGCCCTCGCGCACGCTCGATCTCTTTGCCGCGTACACTTACACCAACGCGGACGAGCGCACGCCGAATGATGGCGTCATTCGTTCGCTCGCCACGCCTGATCATCAATTCTCCTTTGTCGCCACGCAGCGTTTCGGGCGTCGCGTGCTGTTAAATTTCGATCTGCTCGCAACGAGTGATTACCTCGCGCCGCTCTTCCGCAGCGTCTCGCCCTTTGAGCAGCGCATCTATCGCTTTGACGGCATCGTGAAAGCCGACTTAGGGGGCAGTTATACTTTGCCCGTTGACGAACGACGCGCGATTCGCTTCTTCGGTAAGGTGGACAATCTCTTCAACCGCCGCTACTTTGAAGACGGCTTCCGCACGGCGGGGCGGACGGCGCGCGCAGGCGCGATGTTCAGTTTTTAATTCTTATGAGCAGGCAAGTTGATAGCGAGAGATTATCGCTCGTTGAAGGTGAGGATTATTATTGGGAAGGAGCAGCGATGGTTTTCACCGCGCGCTTTCATCTCAAGCGCGGCTATTGCTGCCAATCGGGTTGCCGTCATTGCCCCTATGGTTTTAAAAAGAAGCAAGATGAAAACATCACGCGTGATAAGCGTTAATCTTTGTCAACAATTTAAGCTGCCGAACAAAGCATTCACTGCGGCTTTGCTGTTAACGCTTCTGGCAACGACGTTATTAAGCTTTGCCTGTTCGCCGCAGATGAAAGCAGAAAGCGAGAATTCTGAAAAGCGTCCTCAACGCATCGTTTCTTTAACTCCGAGCACAACGGAAATACTTGATGGCGTCGGAGCTTTTCCCCGCGTTGTCGCTGTTTCGGATTATTGCAAATATCCATCGGGAGTTGAACGCCTGCCGCGCGTCGGCGGTTGGCAGAACACGAACATCGAACGCATCATCGCGCTACGCCCTGACCTCGTTGTGTTTACTGACGCGCAAACACCGTTCGTCAAAAATCGTTTCGATGCGCTCGGCATCCGCACCGTCGCCGTCAAGAGCCGCACGCTTGATGACGCGCTCGCGGCGATCAGCGAGATCGGACGCGCGACAGGAAACAACCAACAAGCTCAAAAGTTACTAAATGAAACACGGGCGCAACTCGAAGACGTGCGGACGGGAACACAGAACTTGCCGCGCCCGCGCGTGCTCTGTGTCGTTGATCGCGCGCCGGGCACGCTGC
>JACDAW010000361.1 GCA_013695245.1 Pyrinomonadaceae bacterium
CTCATGCTCCGAAAAAGCGGCACGAAATCGTAAAGCGTTCGATGAAAGAAGAAGTTCATGCCGAACGAACCGCAGAATCCTATGATTGCCCAGATCGCTCCCATCCAAACTGCTTCGTTGCAGTCTCCGTCTCGCAATGTTTCGATTAAGTTTCGCCCGCCGCTCCTCCGTCGTAAAACTTGCGGGTAAGCAAGCGCGCACCTCGCACACAACGCAAGTGTGAACACGGCGAGAGCGCGGCTTGGCTCCGTGATCCTGAGAAGCTGCACGCCGAAGAGTTGAAGGCGAAACGTGTCGTACCCGGCGGCTAAAAGCGCAAGGACTCCGGCAAGCAGCGCCGTCACGTCAAGCAGCACGAGAAGCGCGCGGCGTAATAATCGTTCATTAAGAGCCGGGCGCATCGTGTGATAGTCGCCGGAAGAGCGCGCTTGGACGACAAGGAGCAGTGCGGCAAGCGCAAACAATAACGGCAGCAGTCCCGGAAAGAGCGACAGTTCATTACCGGCGTAGCTTCTGCCCAAGCCGTTCCAGAGTTTGTTTCGCCAATCAACCGCCAGCCAGTTCATCGGCACCGCCGAGTAAGCCAAGACTTCCTCCGCTCTCCACACGAAACCATATTCTTGCGCGACCAGGCGATACGGAAGCAGAAACGGTAACAACACGAGAAGCGAGACGAACATCACCGCGCCGCCCCGCAACCAGAACGCCCATTTCCGTCCGAGTCGGTAATGCAGAGCGAAGAACAGAATGGTAAGTCCGAGCGGGACAAGAGATAAAACGAACCATGTGATGCAACTGAGCGCGTTCATCACAAACGCGACGCCGAGCCACGAGGCACGTTTCCAACTTTGCTTGCGTGCAAACAAGATTAACGCTTCGAGCAGCAGCGGCAACCACGCGGCGAAGAGGTAATGCAGGTGTGGAAGTTTATGAAAACGATACGGAACGAAGGCGAAAGCGATGCCTGCGACCAAAGCTGCGCCGTTAGAATGGGTGAGCGTTCGCGCGAGACGAAACGCTCCATAGCCGCAGAGAGCGAAGCCAACGAGCGTAGCCACATTAAGCACCGTGAGCGGACGCACGCCGATGGCGAACAGCGGGAAGAAGAGCATCGCAATGCCGTAATCGTTTTCGCTGAAGGCGAGCGTGTTGCGGTAAGGATAGAAGATATTTGCCTGAAACAGATGCAAGGGATCGCGAAAGGTTTGATGAAAGTCCCACCACAGCGTCCACGCGAGGATATAAGGATCGGCCGGGTCAGTTACGCCGTCGCGCAGCACCCGCACGGCAGGCCACGTCATTACGGCCGTCAACAAAAGGAAGGCGAAAAAGATCAACGCTTCGCGCGCGAGCGGGCGGCGCAGTGATTTGAGTTCGAGCAAGCGAACAACTCCAAAAAAGATTCGTGTTATCGCCCATTGAATCGCCCGTCAAGCGCGTGGCAGAAGTTGCCGTTTTGATTGCTGCGATGCTATGGTTCGATTTTCGTTAAAGGCGATCTTTTTGAGATAAAAAGATTGGATGCAACTTTTTTGTTAGCGCAAAGCGGGCGCAACAACCGCTTATCATATTCAATCATTTGAATCCAACAAGCAGCATAGATTTACATGCGCGTGCGCGTCAATTCTCGCGTCATGTGCGCGGGCTTGATCGCGCACATAGGTAAAACTCGCCGACTTAGAAAGCCTTAGTGAAAGATTTCCACTTCAGATTGCGACGCCGACTCGCAAAAGGCGTACAGGATCGCTAAACTAAGTTTACCGATAATAGATTTTGCGAATGCCTTTACACGTTCCCTGATGAACCTGATTGAACGCTTAAATTATGAAGTTAGCTTTATTCAGCCCACTCAATCCACAAAAATCCGGTATCGCCGATTACACTGAAGAACTGCTTCCTCACCTCGCCGAGGGAATTGAGATTGATCTCTACCTCGATGGCTTCCGCCCGCAGAAGCGCGAGATCGCGCGTCGCTTTCGCTGTTTTGATTATCGCAATAATCCACGCGCGCTACACAATCTCGGCAACTATGACGCGCGCCTCTATCACATGGGCAACAATTATCGTTACCACACCGGAATCTACGAAGCGGCGCGCGCGCATCCCGGCGTAATTGTTTTTCACGACTTCGCCCTGCAAGATTTCTTTCTCGGCATGGCACGCGATAAAGCCGATCTCAACTTTTATCTTGACGAGGTGGAAGCGTGCGATGGAAGCAGCGCGCGTAGTGAGGCGGCCGAAGCTTTAGAGCGCGGCGCGGCTCCTCCTTACACATCTTCTTCACCGAACGCGTGGCAGGCGATCAACTTTCCGCTCAACTGTCGCCTTGCCAACGCTTCCGAAGGAATCATCGTCCACTCGGAATGGAACGCACGCCGCCTCGAAGAGATCGCGCCAAGCGTTCCCATTAGAAAGATCAATCATCACGTCACTACCCGCTACATCGCTGAGGCAATGCGCCGCACGGAACAAGAAGAACCTGCGGGGAACGCAAACAAAACCATACAAATCGCTTCCTTCGGACTTGTTACGCCTGACAAAGGCATCGAACAGATTCTGTACGCGCTCTCATCAATCCGCCACACGCATGATTTTCACTACACGCTCGTCGGCGAGCCGAGCCACCTCTATGACATCGGCGAACTCGTCCGCACGCTCGATCTCAAGGCGCGCGTTCGTCTCACGAATCGCATTTCGCTCGAAGAGTTTGAGCGGCTCATCACTGAAACGGACATTGCCGTAAATTTACGCACGCGCACGATGGGCGAAACGTCCGGCAGCCTTTGCAGGATCATGGCGGCGGGCGTGCCTTCCATCGTCTCAAACACGGGTTGGTTTGCTGAGCTTCCCGATGATGCGGTCATTAAAGTAGATACAGACGATCATCTCGTGCCGCTGCTTGCCGCTTACCTCGCCCGTTTGATTGATGACGCTGAATTGCGCCTACGCATCGGGGCAAACGCCCGCCGCCACATGCTCGCCGAACATTCGCTCGAACAAAGCGCCACCGATTATCTCGACTTCATTAAAGAGGTGACATCACGGCGCGCCAGCCGCCACTTTATTGGCAATATCTCTACCCAAATATCACAACTCAAGCTCGACGACGATGAAGATTTTCTCAACGACATCGCTTCGCGCGTCGCTGAGTTAACGGCCGCCGGAAGTTCAAATGGCGACCACAAACAGGCAGGCGGCGCGCACAATACTTCGCAAGCTTTGCGCAATCAAACTTCGCTTGCGGGAGCGAATGATTCTGAGTTTGTTGTCACACAAAAAGAGATGTTCCCCATCGCCCAACGCGCTGTTCTTCCCTCGCCTGCGCCTATCGTCGCTCAATCTGTCTCAAAGACTGTCGTCTCAAATCCTGCTCAACCAAACGGACGCCTGCCCAAGATTGAAGGTATTGACTATAAGCGCGCGGCCATTGAATACATCGACAAGCTTAACGACGAGCGACTGCACTACCTGCTCACAAAACCTTTTTACAATTTCGCCAACGTGCCGCCGAAACATCAAGGACTAAACGGCATGGACGAAGAGACGCATCGTCACTTCTGCGACTTCGCCAACATGGCCGTTGCGCTCGATCTTCCTGCGGGCGCGCGCATACTTGATGTCGGCTGCGGCCCCGGCTGGCTCAGTGAGTATTTCGCCCGACTCGGCTATGACGTGACGGGCATTGACGTTAGCCCCGAATTGATTCGCCGCGCCCGCGAGCGCGTGCGAAACGTTCCCTACACCGTCGATCACGAAACGCACTTGCGCTGCCGCTTCATCACGCACGATGCGGAACTTTCACCGCTCGACGAAAAGTTTGACGCCATCATCTGCTACGACGCGATGCACCATTTCGAGGACGAGCACGCCGTCGCGCGCAATTTCTCTCAAATGCTTAACGTCGGCGGTGTGCTCTTTATCCTCGAAGGCAACAAGCCGCCAGCAGGGTCGGAAACCGAAGCGTTACTAATTGACGCGATGCACAAATACCACGCGCTTGAGTCGCCATTTGATCCGGCGTACTTGCGCCGCCTACTCGTTGACAACAGCTTCGCCATCATCGGTGACTACGTTAGCGTCAACGGGCTGTACGACCGCGATGCTGTTGACGCAAACAATCGCGTGCTGGTTGAAGTGCCGGAGACCAATTATCTGTTGTGCAAGAAAACTGTGTCGCGGGGGTCAGCGGTGAGCGTGCCTGACAGTCGCGCGCCCAATGTCTTGCGCGCAGATTTTACGTTGCGCGCATCATGGACGGAGCGCTTCGCGGCGGGCGCGAAAGTCGAGTTGCCGCTGACAATCGAAAACACGGGCGACACTCTGTGGCTCGGCGGAAAACATTTGCGGCGCGGCGCGGTGATGCTCGGCGTGCGAATCCTTAACGAAGCGGGCGACGTAATCCGTGAATTTCACGGGCAGCCGCCGCTTCCGCGCGCCGTCGCCCCGAAGGAGCGAGCGGAAGTCGTCATCGCCTGTTCGTGTCCGCTTTCTTCCGGCTCTTACAAATTGAAAATTGACCTTGTTGACGAATACGTCAGTTGGTTTGAGGAGCACGGTTCGCTGCCGCTTGTATTGCCGCTCGAAATTGAGTAAAAAGAGTGTGATTATTGTGAGCTTTGCCCGTTTTTCAGTGAAAAACGACTCGCGGGCTGAGATTTAGAACACTGGCGCGGCAAAGATTTGATTGACAAAGGAGCGAGGCGAAGACTACACTGAATTTGTGTTTCGTGGAGCTTGATTTCAGCCCGCCGAACCCATGAAACGGAAACTGTCTGGATGCGCACTTCACCTCTCCCGGTTTCCACACGGCTAAGGATTTCGTTGACGAATGCGCCCCGCCGATAACGCTTAACTTCAGGAGTTACTGTGATGCGAAAGTTTATGATTGCGATTTTTGCGGTGGCGCTCTTTTGCGCTCCAAGCGTTTTTGCGCAAAATCAGAGCGCGCCGACGCTGCGCATTGTTACCGAAGACCCGAACCTGCCCTCCGATCTCTACTACGGCAACATTCGCGTTAAGCCTTTACGTTTGCGCCCCGGCACGAATCAGCGCATTACGGTTGACGACGCGGATTTCTTCGTGCAGCAACAGTACATTGACTTCCTCGGACGTTTCCCCGATGCAGACGGTTTTGCCTTCTGGACAAGGCAGATCACGGATTGCAACGGCAGCGCAGATTGCATTGATAAGAAGCGCGTCAACACATCGCAGGCATTCTTTATGTCAGGCGAGTTTCAGGAGACGGGCTACTACGTTTACCGCTTTTACCGCGCGACCTTCGGGCGTCTGCCCCGCTACACTGAGTTGATGACTGATAAACAGCGCGTCGCCAATGGCGTCATCGTGCTCGCGCCGGGATATCAAGAGAAGTTGGAAGCGAACAAGCGCGCTTTCGCCGAGTCGTGGGTGACACGTCCCGACTTTGCTTCCTTCCTACAGATGTCGCCGGAGACTTTCGTTGACACCTTGTTTGCCAACATCGGGGTAACGCCGAATCCGGCCGAGCGTTTGGCGCTAGTCAACGAATTGAAGAATGGTGGGACGCGCGCCGTCGTGCTGCGCAAGGTTTTAGAAACTCAGGTCGTTTACCAAAAGGAATACAACTCGGCGTTCGTCCTGATGCAATACTTCGGCTACCTGCGCCGCAATCCAGATGATGCGCCGGATAACAACATGAATGGTTACAACTTCTGGCTTAAAGAACTTAACGGCGAAGGCAGCGGCACGCGGAACAACTACCCAAACATGGTGCGCGCTTTTGTTGTCACCGGCGAATACCGCGACAGATTCTAAGTTACGGATTTCCTTTTAAGATAAAGGCTGGCTTCAGAAGTGTTCAACTGGAGCCAGCCTTTCATATTTAAGAATCGTCTTTTATCGCCAATCACGAAGCGCATTCCGCAAATACAAATTGAAGGAGCTTTAGAGTTCCATGTGCTGAAGAATCGTTGGCTCATCGTTGTATGCAATTTCTTTTTGAGGTTTTTAAACTCCACACGCACCAGCCCAGCAGTAGCGCTGAGGTTGTAAGCGACAAAGCTAAACCGAGCAGAATTGATTTCGGTCGATAAATAAATTCGACTTTGTGATCTCCCGGCGGCAACGCGACTCCGCGCAAGTTGTAATCCACGCGCAGCACTTCCGATTTTCTGCCGTCAACCGTTACGCTCCATCCCGGATAGAAATTCTCGCTTAATACGAGCACCGAAAAAGAAGTGCTAGAACTCTTCAGCGCAACCTTGTTTGGTTCGTACCTAACGATCACAACTTCGCCTTCCGCTTTCGTAGAATCTAAGGGCGCGTTGAGGAATTTATCAACCAACACGGTGCGGTGCGGCTCCCACAAATTCCCGTCCGCGAATTTGCCGGTTCGTATAATCTCAAGCTTTACGTCATCCGTTTCCACACGCGCTTCATGCGCGAGCCATGCGCGCGGGAGAAGGCGTCTGTTTTCGTGAATGATCGCTTCGCCGATCCCACCGACAGGCTGCCAACGCGCCGGGTTAATCTCGGATGGCTCAGTCGAAGCGGCCGCATTTTTAATTAACCACTCGCGTCGCAACGGCGCGGTAACGGTCGTGCTCTTGTTGACAAGCGAAACGTGTAGCACGCTCAAGCTCAAGCTCGGAGCGTTCGCACTCGGAAGAATCTCGATCTCGCCACCGACGACGGCTGTGTTCGGGAAATTGAAAGTGGCGATGTAGTTGTGGCCTTCATACTTTCCTTCCTTACCGTCCACCGCCCAGCTAAACGCAATAGTGGCTAATCTGTGTCGGATGCTTCGGATGATGTCAGGGCGGTCGTGCGCCCACTCGGACGTATCCGCGCCAGCGCGCAACGGAAATTCAATCATCCGCCTTTCGCCCGTTTGATTATCCTCAGTCAATAGACGCACACGCCCGATCACTTCGCCGTCAGGAACCTCAGCCCCGTAAGCAAGACTTGTCACCAAAGCTATTTGGTCGGCGCGCACACGCGGCGCAACGAAGCGGAGCACGCGCTCGTCGCTTTTAAGCATCGGCGCGCCGAGATTTTGCGCGGCAAAAAGGTAATCGCCATAAGACTGTGTCGCTGGAAGCGGCGGCGGCACATCAATGCGCGGGCGCGCGGCGAAAAGGTAACGCACGTTCAGTAAATCAAATTCACGCCCTTCATTTAGACTGCGCGCTGGATTCCCTAATGCGCCCCAGAGTTCCATGTCGTCCGCGAGGCGGCTGTAGCGCGCGAGGCCGAAGCCGTCGCTGCCCGCCGCATTTTGCACGCGGTACAACATCGAAGCGTTAGGCTGCAAGGTTTCGATAAATCCTTCTGTGTCGAGGCTCGCCGCTGCCAACGACGTATGCACGTAAAACGGATCGACGATGCTAAGAATCCGGCTCTCCCACGCGTGATGCGCATTCTGTTCCTGCACGAATCGCGCGGCTGGCGGCACTCTCGACAACGCGCCGTCGGTCGTGGGGCTGCGTCGCCAACCGCTCATCTGCCCCCACAACGCAAGGTCGAGCCAGACAAGAATTACGAGCAACGTAATCGCGCCACGACGCCCGCGCGCCGCTCTCCACAACGCCCACAAGCTCACAAACGCCACCACAACCGGCATGAAGAGTTCCGGCGCACGCAGAAAACTCACAGGAGCTTCGCGCCCCAACTGAAATCCAACGGGTCTTAAATACGTTACAGAAGCGACCGTTATCGCTGAAGCGATTGCTCCTGCTGTTAGAACGACGAAGACAAGTCGTGTTCGATGACGCGAAGCACTGAGCATTAAAACGCCCCGCCCCGCTAAGACGGCAAGCGCGAAGTCCACTTCCATCAAATGTCTGGCCGGAACGCGAAATAGATTAAGAAGCGGTATGTGATAGACGATGCGATACAAATCAAACGGCCAGAAGCGCCCGATGGTAAGCGCGAACGCGACCAATGCGACCACACACCAAAACTTTGTCCGCCCATCCGATTTAATCGCAAGCGCGATCACCGCCAGCATGATCGTCAAAAGCCCGGCGTAGCCAGCAAACTCGCCGTAGTAGGGCGGGCCTGTGTAAGGAGCGCGAAAAAGCATTAAGCCGTCGCCACCGCCCCAGAGATAAGGCGCTAGAAAGGTGAGCGCAAACTTCGGCGGCAGCGAAAGCATTGTGAAAAACTCGTATGTGGCTTTGGCGCGCTCGCTGTTACGCATCAACTCCGCCGTCGGCAAGATTTGCACCGCCGCCAGCCCAACTCCAACGCCAATAAAAGCGATTGAATATAAATAGGATTTGCGCTTAAGCGGTTTATCGAAAGCCATAAAGAGCGCGTAAGCGGCGGCGAGCAGGAGCGCGTAGAGAAGCGCCTGCGGGTGTCCGGCGAAAGTTTGCAGAGCGATCAAGGCGGCGAGCAGAAGCGCGCAACGCGGGTTTCGGGTTGCACCGTAACGGTCAATTGACCACAGAACCCACGGCAACAAACTCGCCGTTTGAATAATGTTTGTGTGACTGATGTGCGAGACGAGAAAGCCGCTCGCCTGCCAGACGAGTGCTGTCGTCAACGCTCCCGCAATGTTCACATCACTGCGACGCGCGAAGAGGTAAGCGCCGAGTCCGGCGACTATGTAGGTCGAGATCACCGTCAGATTCATTGCCAGAGTTGGCTTGAAAAATAGAAAGAACCAGTTAAGCGGAAAGAGCAATCCGCATTGTGCCGCGCCGAAGAGTGGCATTCCGCCGAAGATGTATGGATTCCAGAGCGGGAGGTGACCATCGCGGAGCATCTGAGCAGCGGCGGCGCGCAGAGGTAAATTTAATATCAATCCATCGTCAGGACTAAGGACGATGCGGGCGCTGACGGCGGGGAAAAAGTAAATGAGCGGTGTGAACGCAACCGTGAGTGCAGCGAAAGTGTCCGGCGTTGTCAACCGCGCGCGTAAGTACCGGATCATTAATCGAGGCGAAACCAAAGACAAAGGCTTTTGTTAGAAGGCGTCTAATGCAAAAACGCTGTAAGCTTTTCTCGCGCCTGCATACAGCGCAGCTAAATCCTTCACCGGTTAATCTACACTTGTTGTTCGACGATGCTAATGACGTTCACGCTCAATCCCAGCGATTGAGCGAAGTGATTGCAGATGAAACGAACTCACTCATGCTTCAGCCGCATACTATCATCCTTCATCAAAAACGCTTAACGCTGAGCAGTGCGCATATGGCTTGCAAGCGATTGAGGAAACGATTTTGACCTTTCAACGACCGGAGATTCCATTGATAAATCTGTCATCACAACTTTTCGGTTCGGAGACGACGAATATGGTCAGCAGCATTTTGTGTTATCTTCTATTTCTGCTATTAAATCTTGATTTATCTTTTCGCTAATTAACAAACGGCTATGTATCCTTCCCTGATCCGGGAGCAACCGGGCGAACGAAGTGCGCTGGAACACGCGTCTCAGGCGCTTCTCTTTTTACGCGCTTTTGTCACGGCGCGCCGCGCGGAAGTGATCGCCGCCTGCTTGCTGCTCTTAATGGCCGCAAATATGTTGACGGCGATCACTCGTAAGGGACTAACGAACGACGAGTTTGTGCATATTCCGGCCGGTTATTATCATCTCGTTGCGGCAAACTATACGCTCAACAACGAACATCCGCCGCTCATCAAAATGTGGGCGGCGCTCCCGCTACTTTTCATCCAGCCGCAAGAACCTTCAGTCGAATCTTCGGTTGATTCATATCCGACGGAACGCACATCGAGCGCGCTGTCAAACTTCTGGTTGGCGAACAGTGATTTTTTTCAACTGATCTCCTTTTGGACGCGCGCCGTAATGATCCCGCTCACCGCTCTTTTAGGATGGCTTATATTTGTCTTTGCGCGTCAATTGGCCGGGGGGCGCGCCGGGGTACTATCCGTCGCGCTCTACAGTTTGGAACCGACGATGCTGGCACACGGGCGCGTCGTGCACACCGATGTTCCGGCGGCCTTCGCTTACCTGATCTTCTTTTTCGCCCTCTATCGCTACATAAAAGAGCCGAACCTGCGGCGCGCGCTCGTCCTCGCGCTGGTTACGGGCGCGGCGCTCATCACTAAATTCTCGCTCTGCATCATCGCTCCCGTCTTCGGCACTGCTGCGCTCATCCTCGTCGCTTGCGCTCCGCGTTGCGGCTATCGCCGCGCGATGATCTTAAGACATGTCGGACTCATCGCCATCATCGTTCTCTTTATCATCAATGCCGCCTATCGGTTTCAAAGTCAGACGCTACTGAAATCTGATGTGGCCTGGGTACGACTTAAAACCCCAGCACAGTTCGACTTGATCATGGCGGGCATTGCCGCCCTTTCAAAAATTGTTCCAACCTATTTTCTCTTCGGCATCTATAACGTCGGCATACACAATCTTCATGGTCACGCCGCATCGCTGCTCGGCGCGCACAGCGACACGGGGTGGTGGTACTACTTCCCCGTCGCCTTCGCTTTGAAGACCACGATTCCGTTTCTGCTTCTATCTGTTGCTGCGCTCGTGTGGGCGGTGTGGCAGCTTCTGTTCAAGCGCGATTGGCGTTTCCTGTTTCTCATCATACCCATTGCGATCTATACGGTCGTGTCGCTTTCAAGTTCAATCAACATCGGCATACGCCACTTTCTTCCCGTCTATCCTTTCCTTTTCATTCTCGGCGGAATGCTGCTCGATTCTCTTCTCCGCCTGCGGCGCATGAAACTCGCGGCTCAGTTTGTTGTCGCGTTGCTTTTGTGCTGGATAACTTTTGAAGCCGCGCGCGCGTATCCGAGCTACACGCCGTATATGAATCAACTCGCGTGGAAGAGACCTGCATGGCAATATCTATCCGACTCAAACGTCGAATGGGGCGACGATGTTCCGGCGCTCGCGGCTTATTTGCGAGCGCGCGGCGAAACAAAAGTGCGCGCCGCGTTCGCCGGAAACTGGATCACGCTTGTCCCCTACGGCATAACTTACGTTAATCTATTCTCATCGCCGCGCAAACCGCCACCCGAAACAACTTATGTCGCAATCGGCGCAAGCTTCCTTAACGGCTCGACGGTTCCCGTATCGTTTGAAGAAGGAACTTATATGGAGGAGCGAGATCGGCAAAATTTCTTCGCCAGCTTCCGCGACAAAAAGCCGGAGGCCGTCTTCGGAAATTCGATTTACCTTTACAGAATGAAATAACTCGTCGCCTGCGTTCAACTCCGCTGCTCTCTTTTCAATTTGCCGAGCACCTCTTCGTAAACTCTAAACGTTAACTCTGCCGCGCGCCGCCAAGTAAATTCGGCGGCGCGTTTTCTTCCCGCATCGCTTAAACTTTTCCGTTTTGCTTCATCTTCAAGCAACGCGATGATGCTACTGGCGAGCGCGAGCGCGTCGGTCGGCGGCACAAGTTCGGCCGCGCCTTCGAGCGTTTCGATGAGCGCGGGGATGCGACTGGCAATGACGGGCGCGCCGCACGCCATCGCTTCCAGGGGCGGCAACCCGAAGCCTTCATAAGATGAAGGATAAATGAAGCTTCGACACGAAGCGTAAAGCGCACACAAATCATCGTCGCTGATGTAGCCCGTCAGCCGCACGCGCTCCTTTAAGTTTGACGCTTGCAAGCGACTTAAAAGTTTCTCCGTCAGCCACCCGCGTCTTCCCGTCACAACTAACTGCGGGCACGAAGTCATCTGGCGCAGGAGTTCTTCATAAGCCGCGAGCAACATTCCTAGATTTTTGCGCGGCTCGATGGTGCTGACGAAAAGCAGAAAATCATCCCTAACGCCGAGTCGCTTGCGCGCTTCCGCCGTCTGCTCGAAAGCGAGTGGGCGAAAAATTTCGCGCGGAGCTTCCGGCACGACGAAAGTTTTGTGCAGGGCGAAAGGCATCTGTGTGCCGATCTCGTCGCGCACGCTTCGCGAAGGAGCAATGATCGCGGATGCCGAACG
>JACDAW010000370.1 GCA_013695245.1 Pyrinomonadaceae bacterium
TTAATTTCTTCGCGGACGCTCTCGCGCGCGGTCGCCAATATCTGCTGCGTGTTTGCGCCGAGGCGATTGCGCAATTGATCGAGAACTGCTCCGCCTGCGCCCGTGTTGGCGGTTATTTTGTCGGCCACCTGCGGCGCAAAGTTTTCGGTCACCTTGTCCGTGTCAACGATTTCGTCGAACGTCTTTGTGTCGTCTCTCAACACGGAATCAACGAGCAGGGCGAGCGTGTAGCCCGGCGATTGTTTGTAGTTGCGCCACCACAGATAGCCGCCTACGCCTGCTGCGAGCACAACGGCGATGAGCGCGAGGGCTAAAAGTCCGAGCACTTTTTTTACGCCCGACGAACCGCTGGAGGTGCCGCCGCGATTTGCGCCGCCACCACCTCGCATAAAGCCTCTGCCGGACGGCGCTCCGGTCTGCGGTTGATCGAGTTGAACGACGATGCGGCTGCGGCGTTGGTTAGGGGTTCCCGGCGTTGACATCAGACTCTCTCCACTTCTTCGACGCGGCAACGAAGCGCGCCATCGTTTAATTGCACGCGCAGGCGCGCTCCTGCTTCCGTATCATGTGACGAACGCAAGCTACGTCCCGCTTCGTCTTGCGCGATTGCGAAGCCGCGCGCTAAGACAGCGAGCGGCGACAAAGCTCCGAGCGAGGCGACGGCGACACGCAGACGCGCCCGCGCATCCTCAACCGACGCAGCGGCCAGCGCATCAAGCGACGAACGCAGAGTCGCAAGCTGCACGGCGCCGCGCGCGCGCCGTTTGGCAATGGGCGCAGGAGTCAGACGGCAAGCGATGCTGAGCGCGCGACGCCGCGCGCGCTCAGCATGACGCGCAACGTTAGTTTCAAGTTTATGCGAGGCTTCAATCGTGCGCCCCATCGAATGATGAAGCCGCGCGCGCGCGTCATCGAAGCCCGGCGACATCGTCGCTTCATGCAAACGCGCGCGATCTTCCATAAGTCGAAAGCGCATGTGCTGAAAAAGATCGAGGTTAAGGTTTTCGACGTGCGCAACCAAGTCAGCTTCGCGCGCGGCAACGAGTTCGGCGGCCGCGGTCGGCGTCGCGGCGCGCACGTCGGCCGCAAAATCGGCGAGCGTGTAATCCGTTTCGTGCCCGACCGCCGAGATCACCGGAACTTGCGAGCGGCGGATCGCGCGCGCCACCTCAGCGTCGTTAAATGCCCATAAATCTTCAATCGAGCCGCCACCGCGCGCGACGATAATCACGTCGAGACGATCATCTGCGCTGGTCTCTTCAAGCGCGCGCGCATGATGCGCGTTGAGAAGATCGATAGCCTTTGCTATTTCCGCGCCTGCTTCTTCGCCTTGCACGCGCGTATGAGCGACGAGAACATTGACGGTTCGCGTGCGGCGGGCGAGCGTGCGCAAAACGTCGTGGAGCGCCGCGCCCGAAGCTGATGTCACGATCCCAACGCGGCGCGGAAGGAGCGGAACAGGTCGCTTCAATTCTTCATCAAACAATCCTTCCGCCGCAAGCCGCGCGCGCATCTGCTCAAAGGCGACGCGAAACGCGCCCGCGCCGACCGGGTCAAGCGCTTCAACGGCGAGTTCATATTCGCCGCGCCGCTCATAAACTGTTAATCGTCCGCGCGCGCGAATTTGCAGTCCGTCCGACGGGCGAAAGCGAATCGCTCGATTGATGCCGCGAAAGCAGGTGGCGCGAAGCTGCGCCGCTTCATCTTTGATCGTGAAATACCAGTGACCGGAAGTGTGCGCTTTGAAGTTTGAAATTTCCCCTTCGATCCATACAGCGGCGAAACGATTCTCAACGTGGCTGCGTACCTGCGCCGTCAGTTCCGATACCGAAAGCGGTCGTCGCTCGGATTCGTCGAATAAAGATAAAAGCATCGGGTGAGTCATAAGGTTAAGCGCAAAATTTTGCGTAACGGTATTGCCGTCGGCCTATCGAGGAATTCGGATGGTAGCATTCTTAAAGCATCAACGTCCAAAACATCTTGGGAGATAAGCGACCCGAATTGTTTGCCACTGAAGCCTTACCTACAAACATTTCACATCGGCTACGATGAGGCAACGCTGACGGCCGGACTGACGCGCACGCTTGAGCCTTCGCGGCGCACGCGCACGCGCGCCGGAGCGGGGCGTCCTCCCGCCACGCGTCCCTTCGATTTATAAGTGATCGTGTAGGCGGTGCGCAGTTGCGTGATGATGTCGTCGTAAGCCCTCTGCAAATCTTCGATGCGCGTCACGGGATAATAGACGCCGCCCGTTTCACTCGCCAATCTTCGTCCCTCTTCGTCGGCGCGCGTGGTGAGCGTCAAAAAGCGCGTGCGTGTCGGGTCGAGCGTCGTCGCAGCGGCCGGGGCGTTTGCCGCCGGGATGAGTCCCGAAGGAACATAAAGCGGATAAAGC
>JACDAW010000372.1 GCA_013695245.1 Pyrinomonadaceae bacterium
GACGCGCCCGTCGAGGAGATCGCTGCTGACGAAGCCGCGAGCCACCAAAGTTTTGAGCGCGAACCGCGCGCCGAAGCCGCAGCAGACCAAACGATTACAGAGTCCGCTCCAGAAGAATTCACGCCCGCCGATTCTCCTGATCAGATCGCTCATCCCACAAGCGAAAAAGTTGTCGAGCAACAGATGGCGGTCGCAAATCTCGGTCGCTTAAACAGCGATGATGCTTTTCAGCAGATTTGCCTCGCCTTCGACGATTCGTCGCCGGAAGTGCGCGACGCGGCGGCACAGTCGCTCTACGAATGGAGCGCACACACGTCTGACGCTTTTACTCGCGCCCTGAGTGAAGCCACACCGGAACGCCGTCGTCGCATCGGCGCGAGCATCGCTTCGTCGGGTTTGGCGAACGACGCGATCAATCGTTTAACGAGCGAGAGCCACGAACAAACTGACGACGCCTTTTTGCTGCTCTTCCTTATGGCGCAAGCGGGAGAAACAAGCCCGCTGATGCGCGCCATCGAGACGCACCCAAATAACGAAGTGCGCTTAGCGGCTGTGAATCTGCTTACGCTCAGCAGTCACCAAAACATTCTACCTGCTTTCCGTCGTCTCGCTGTGCGCGGAAGCTTGCCGACCGAAGTGCGCTACGCCGTGATGGAAGCGATCTATCAGATCAGCAATAAGCAATCTTCAAGCGCCGGGCGAGACGCTTAAGTTATAAAAAACGCTTTTCAGATACGCGGATATTTAAGAGCGCGTCCCGGTTATTTTTGCATCGCCCGTTCGCCTTTTGCATTTCCGCCCGTCGCCGCTTTCCCGTCTTGACGTTTCAAGTATGAAACACTTAATCTTCCTTCATGCCAGCATTCCAACTTCGTTCAAATTTCACTCCGCAGGGCGATCAACCGCAGGCGATTGAGAGTCTCGTGGGCGGTCTCGCGGAAGGCGCGAAAGATCAAGTTCTTCTAGGGATCACCGGAAGCGGAAAGACGTTCACCGTCGCCAGTGTCATTCAACAAACACAACGCCCCGCGCTCGTCATCGCGCACAACAAGACGCTTGCGGCGCAGCTTTATCAGGAATTCAAAACCTTCTTCCCTGAAAACGCTGTCGAGTATTTCGTTAGCTATTACGATTACTACCAGCCGGAGGCTTACGTTCCCGCCTCCGACACTTACATCGAAAAGGAAGCGACGATCAACGACGAAATTGATCGCCTGCGCCTCTCCGCCACGCGCGCCCTTTTTGAACGCCGCGACGTGATCGTCGTCGCCAGCGTCTCTTGCATCTACGGACTCGGCGACCCGGACGCTTACTACAACATGCTGCTCTTCGTCGAGCCGGGCATGAAGATGGGGCGCGATGCGCTGCTGCAAAAACTCGTCGAACTACAATACGCACGCTCCGACGTGGAATTTGATCGCGGCAGTTTCCGCGTGCGCGGCGACATCATCGAAGTTTATCCAAGCTACATGGAGCAAGCTTACCGCATCGAGTTGTGGGGCGATGAAATTGATTCGATCTCAACGATTGATCCGCTGCTCGGCGAAGTGCTGCAGAAACACGAATCACGCGTGCCCATCTATCCGAAGTCGCATTACGTGATGCCGAAGTCAACGGTTAAGCGCGCGCTCAAGACGATTCGTGAGGAGCTTGAATGGTGGGAGCCGAAGTTAATCGCTGAAGGCAAACTCGTCGAATCGCAACGCCTGCATCAGCGCACGATGTACGACCTTGAGATGATCAAGGAAATGGGTTTTTGTCGCGGCATTGAAAACTACTCGCGCCATTTGACGGGAAAACCTGCGGGTTCGCCGCCGCCGACTTTGCTTGATTACCTTGCGCGCGACACGATGGTCGTCATTGATGAATCACACGTCACCGTTCCGCAAGTGCGCGGCATGTTCAACGGCGACCAATCGCGGAAGCGCACGCTCGTTGAATACGGCTTTCGCTTGCCGAGCGCGATGGATAATCGCCCATTAAACTTTGGGGAATTTGAGGAGCGCATCGGGCAAGTAATTTATGTTTCAGCCACGCCCGGCCCCTATGAACTAACGAAGACAGGCGGCGAAGTCGTCGAGCAGATCATCCGCCCGACCGGACTGATTGACCCGGAAGTTGAAGTACGACCCGTGCGCGGGCAGATTGATGATCTGTTGGAAGAATGTCGCGTGCGAGCGGAAAAAAACGAGCGCGTGCTGGTGACGACGTTGACGAAGAAGATGTCGGAAGATTTAACCGAGTATTTCGCCGAAGTCGGCGTGCGCGTGCGTTATCTGCATTCTGACATCGAGACTTTGGAGCGCATTAAAATCTTGCGTGATCTCAGGCGCGGCGAGTTTGATGTGTTGGTCGGCATCAATCTTCTGCGCGAAGGCTTAGATTTACCGGAAGTTTCGTTAGTTGCGATTCTCGACGCCGACAAAGAAGGTTTCCTGCGCAGCGAACAATCGCTGATTCAAACGATGGGACGCGCCGCGCGCAACGCGAACGGTAAAGCCATACTTTACGCCGACCGTGTGACGGATTCGATGCGCCGCGCGATTGGTGAGACGCAACGTCGCCGCACGATTCAAGAAGATTACAACCGCGAACACAACATCACGCCGCAAACAATCATTAAATCCATTGACGCCACGCTCGTCACGGCCTACGAAGCCGATTATTTCAAAGTGCCGCTCGACCTTGAAGCGTTTGAAGAATATAGCGCGGCGAACATCGAAAGCACCATCGCGCGCCTTGAAGCCGAGATGCGCGCGGCCGCGAAGCGCATGGAGTTTGAGCGTGCCGCTGAACTGCGCGACCGTGTAAAATACTTACGCGAACGTGAGTTGCAGATGACCTAAAAGTGAGGTTAACGATGAGCACGACAACGAAGTTAATGACGGCGGAAGAACTGCTACGGATGCCGTCCGGTAATTTTCGCTGCGAACTCATTGAAGGAAAATTACAACGCTTTCCATTAGCTGAACAATTACACGGTCAGATTGCAGCGAAACTTGGATGTACACTCGGAAACTTTATTGTAGCAAACAAACTTGGGGAAATTTATGCTGCTGGAACAGGGTTCTTGCTTCGCCGAAACCCCGACACGGTGCGCGCGGCCGACGTTTCTTTTCTGCGTAAAGAGCGCGTTGACGAAATCGGTGATGCGGAAGGATTCGTGCCGGGCGCGCCCGACTTGGCGGTTGAAGTTATCAGCCCGAATGATAAGCTGACTGAAATCGAAGAAAAAGTCGCCGAGTGGCTTCATTACGGCACGCGGCTCGTGTGGATCGTCAATCCGAAGCGGCGCACCGTCACCGATTATCAAAGGTCGAATCAGATCACGCGCTTGGCTGAAGCCGAC
>JACDAW010000206.1 GCA_013695245.1 Pyrinomonadaceae bacterium
TTGCAACTGACCTTCGACGAGTTTGACTGAACGCTCAAGCTCGATGAAAGCAGCAAGACGACGTTTTAAAATCTCTGCGTTAGCCTGTTGGACGCGGCGGGCGCGATCATCTAAGGCGTTTTCAATCGCGCGTTCGGCTTGCGTCAATTGATTCTGCACGGCTTGGCGATTGATCGAGCGCAGATGATTTTTGCGGCGGCGATACACGTCGAGCAGGTCAACGAAATCTTCCCAACGCTGATCGAGTGTTTGCAGGTTCGCGGGAATCTCGCGCGAGCCCGTAAACTTTTTATAGTTGTCGTAGATTTGCTGCTTCAACCACTTGAGGTAGTTGACGGCTTCGATCTCGCGCGGGTCGAAACTTTTGATCATCGCTTCGCGGCGGTATTCGCGCAACTTGCGGAGGCGATCTTTCGCCCGCTTATCAATCACCTTGCGGTAAAGCGTACTGGCGGGCACGGTGGCGAGATACAAACTCTCAGCGACTAATGCCGCGCCGAGCGGAATTATGGATTGCGTATAAGCGGCCGCTACCGCGAAACCCGCGATGCCCCAAAAGTTGACGGGTTCTTTCAGAGCTTCCACTAAATATTGCGTGTCGATCTTCGGTCTCTGCGTCATAACAACTTTACCGCTTTATAAATTTTACGCTTCACATCCCTTACTGCTCGCTTGCGCTTTCCTCCCGCGCGGCGGGTAGCGCCCCCACTTGTTTCGTCGTTGAACCCGGCAGCAGTCCCATCTCGCGCTTGTAGTCAAGCAACTTATCCTGCAACTGCATGTCGGTCGCTTCACGCTCGATCTCCTGCATCTGTGTGTCAACATTTGACGTGCCGAGTTGCATCTTGGCTTCGGCGGCCGCCGAGCGGCGATCAATTTTATCGCGCATCTCGCCGAACGAGGAAGCGTCGTCGCCGAGTTGGAAAGATTCCATCGTTTGGGCAAGCTGCTCTTGGAGTTTCGCTTGCTTCGATTGGTTGATGAGTTGCATCGCCTCGGCCGTGCGTCGCTGCATCTGAAGCACGTAGTTGTCGCGCGCCTTCAGAGCTTGCTTTGATGCGTTGGTCGCGTGGTCGAGTTGCTGCCCGGTTCTCTGCAAGTCGAGTTGGGCTTGTTGAAGTTGACCGATGTAGGCGGTGGCAATGTCGTCGCGCCCAAGTTTAACGGAGGCTTTGATTTTTGAATCGAGTTCGACGACTTGCCCTTCGAGGCGCTCCTTGTTTTTCGCCAGCAACTTCTCGGTCGCCATCACCTGCGCCACCGAGTTGTTGAGTTCCGGCACGCGGTCGCGCATGTCGCGGATCGTTTGCTGAAGAATGAGTTCGGGGTCTTCGGTCTTCTCTACAAGGCCGCCGAACATCGCGCGTATCGAACGCTTAAGTCTTGCCCAAGTTCCCATTTCTACTCTTCCTCACGATCAGCAACTGCTGCGTGTAATCATAATAAAAGCAACTGCAACGTCAAAGAAACCTTCCTGCATAGTACGATAAACAAACGCGCGCGGTTGCAATCTTCGCCTCCCGTCGCTCTGAGGCTAAGTATATCAGCAGTGCGGCGTTCACGACTAGAGCGAAGCAGAAGGAGCGCCTAACGAACTCGAAAACCGGAGAACGGGCGCACATCGCGTGACTAAAATTACATATTACGATTTACCATCCAGTTCGCTTTTACCGAAACTTCCGATGTCACGTCGGTACTGCATTCCCTCCCAATTTATGCCTTCGATGCGCCGATAGCAGCGACGCAAAGCTTCGTCGAGCGTTGCGCCAACACCCGTGACGTTGAGCACGCGCCCGCCCGCGACGATCCAATTTCCTTCCCCGTCGCGCGCCGTTCCCGCGTGAAAAACTTCAACATTTGTATCCGATGAATCGGCGCTCTCAAGTCCTTCGATGCGCGCGTCCATCTCCGGTTGTTCCGGGTAGCCGCGCGCGGCGAGCACAACGCACGCCGATGCCTCTTCGCTCCATTCAACCGACACGGAACTTAACCGCCCGCGCGCCACAGCGTCGAAAGTTTCCGCGAGGTCGCTTCGCAAACGAATGAGGATCGCCTGCGCTTCCGGGTCGCCAAAGCGCACGTTGTATTCGAGCACGCGCGCGCCTTCCGTCGTCAACATCAAGCCGACGTAGAGCACGCCGCGAAACTCGAAACCTTCCGCGCGCGCTCCTTCCAGCGTCGGCTCAACGACTTCACGCACGACGCGGTTTTTCGTTTTCTCGTCAAGCACTGAAGCAGAAGTGATCGCGCCCATACCGCCCGTGTTCGCGCCCGTATCATTTTCTCCGATGCGCTTGTGGTCGCGGGCGGCGGGCATTAACTTATAATCGCGCCCGTCCGTGAAAAGCAGCAACGACACTTCGTGCCCCGCAAGCGTCTCTTCGAGCACCACGCATTTGGATTCCTCGCCTGCGCTCGTTTTCAACAAATTCGCCGCCGCCTGCATCGCCTCACCGCGTGAACGCGCGAGGACAACACCTTTCCCGGCCGCTAAACCGTCGGCTTTAACCACGACCGGAGCATCTTCGCTTCCAAACTCCCCACGCTCAAGTATTCGACGAACCTCGTCAACCGAATTTGCCGTGCGGTAACGCGCCGTCGGGATGTGATGGCGCGTCATAAAATCTTTGGCGAAAATTTTGCTCGATTCTAATCGCGCGGCTTCACGTGTCGGCGCAGCGACGAGCAAGCGTCGCGCCGCAAATTCGTTCGCTATCCCGGCCGCAAGCGCGGCTTCTCCGCCGACAATCGTTAAATCGATCTTCGACTCTTCGGCGAAGTCAGCCAACGCGGAAACATCCGTAACTTTGATCGGCGCACACGAAAAACTTTGCGCGATGCCGGAGTTTCCCGGCGCGCAGAAAAGCTCTGCCGCACTCAACGAGTTTTTCTGTAACGTCCGCAGAATCGCGTGTTCGCGCCCGCCGGAGCCTACTACCAGAATTTTCATGTCAATCACATCTTCTCAAACGCCCCTGCGAAGATAACCCAACATTGTCCCACCCCGTGTCTGACCATCGAGCATATTAAAATAAAGTTACAAACAAAGCTTGACACGGTTTTGTGACATAGATATAACTTGCCCTTGTATAAACGCAAGTCGGGGCGCGCGTTGCTTTGTGCGTAGCGAATTGAGTGACAGGAAATTACGGCTCAAATTCCGAAGAGCAGTGCCGCTCACGGGCAAAATAGATAATCCTCGCTCGCTAGCATCAGCGTTTTAATTCGGTGATAACGCGACGGGTGGCTTCCACTCATCGCTGTTCTGTTCAAAAGTCAACAACAAGGGATGGTTATTATGAATGAAGCGAAGACGGCGAGTGAAACGAACGGCGAATGGAATCATGCGGGCGAGTTGGAACTGGAAGACCGCAGCATTAAGTGCGTTGATTGCGGCGAAGATTTTATCTGGACGATAGGCGAACAAACCTTCTTCCACGACAAGGGTTTGCAGAACGAACCGAAGCGTTGCAAACCCTGCAAGCAAGCGAAGAACGAACGCCTCGCTGCCATCGCCGCCGCACAGGAATCAGGCACGCGCCAACGCATCGAAGTCTCTGTTAAATGCGCGCAGTGCGGCGGGCAAACCACCGTCCCCTTCTACCCTTCGCAGGGACGCCCCGTCTATTGTCGCTCTTGCTTTCTCGCCATGCGCGCCTCGCAAGATTCTGTTTGAGTGTCGGCTGAGTCAAGCTCAAAGCTCTTTTGCTGATAACTTACGCGCCCTCCTCTTTTAACTTCCCGCTCCGAAATCGGCGTGCCCGTAAGCAGCGGGAAAAGCCGTCCCTGCTAAATCTCTACCTGTGAGCCTAACTCGACGACTCTGTTGGGCGGCAAGCAGAAGTAGGCGGTGGCGGTTGATGCGTTGCGCGACATCAAGGCAAACATCTTTTCGCGCCAGATCATCATGCCCGGATGCTTGCTCGCAATCACCGTTTCGCGGCCGAGAAAGTAGGTCGTGTCCATCGGATTAAAAACCGGATCAGGCGGTTTCAAATTCTCTAAAACTTCCGGGATGTCCGGGTCTTCCATAAACCCGTAATTGATAATCATGCGGTAAAACTCATGGCCGAGCGACTCGACCTGCACGCGATCTTCAGGCTCGACGTGCGGAGTCTGTTTTGTCTTAACCGTTAAGAGGACGACGCGCTCGTGCAGCACCTTGTTGTGTTCGAGGTTGTGCATCAAGGCGGGCGGCGTGCCGGAAGCCGTGCCGTTCATAAAGACGGCCGTGCCGGGCACACGCGCCGGCGGATTTTTAGCGATGTCACGCAAGAATTCGCTGATCGGATGAGCGCGCGACAGCAACCGCTCGGCCAACACACGCCGCCCTTTCTTCCACGTTGTCATCAACGTAAAGATCGCCGCCCCAACGACGAGCGGAAACCAACCGCCGTGCGGAATCTTGATGACATTCGCGCCGAAGAACGCAAGATCGATCACGAGGAAGAAGCCGGAGAGCAAGAGCGCTACCGGCAAACTCCAACCCCATTTCTCATGCTCGACGACGAAGAGCAGAATCGTCGTGATCACCATCGTCGATGTCACGGCGATGCCGTAAGCGGCGGCCAGATTGCTCGACGTGCGAAAGCCGATGACAATTGCAATGCAGCCGATCATCAACGCCCAATTGAGCGCCGGAATGTAAATCTGCCCCATCTCGGTCGAAGAGGTGTGTTCGATCTTTAAGCGCGGAATGAAGCCGAGTTGAATGGCCTGCATCGTGAGCGAATACGCGCCGGAGATCAAAGCCTGCGAAGCAATGACGGCGGCGCAAGTCGCCAGCACGATCATCGGATACAAAGCCCATTCGGGCGCGAGCAAATAGAAAGGATTTTCCTTTGCCGTCGGATTCTCTAACAGCAATGCTCCTTGACCGAGATAGTTGAGCATCAAAGCGGGCAAGACGAGCGCGAACCACGCGATGCGGATCGGTTTTTTGCCGAAGTGTCCCATGTCGGCGTAGAGAGCTTCGCCGCCCGTGACGACGAGAAAGACAGTGCCGAGCACGAGGAAGCCGTGCCAGCCGTTACGCATGAAGAAGTCGAACCCGTGAACGGGGTTGAACGCGCCGACGACCGACGGATGGCGAACGATCTGCATCACGCCGAGCAGCGCGATGACGAAGAACCAGACGAGCATGATGGGGCCGAACAACTTCCCTACTTTCGCCGTGCCGCGACTTTGAATCAGGAACAGCCCGATGAGGATCGCTATCGTAATCGGAACGACGTAAGACTCAAAAAGTTTTGTTGCCACGTTCAAACCTTCGACCGCGTCGAGCACAGAGATGGCAGGCGTGATGATGCCGTCGCCGTAGAGCAGCGCCGCGCCGAAGATGCCGAACACGACGATCCACCAGCGTTCGCTTTTGCTCACAATCTTGATCGGCGTCGCCAGCGCGGTCAAAGCGAGAATGCCGCCTTCGCCGTGATTGTCGGCGCGAAGGACGAAGACGCAATACTTGATCGTAATGATAATGATCAGCGCCCAAAAGATGAGCGACAGCACGCCGAAGATGTTCGCGGGCGACGGTTCAATGCCATGCGTGCCGTGAAAGCATTCGCGTAAGGCGTAGAGCGGACTCGTGCCGATGTCGCCATAGACGACGCCGAGCGCGGTCAGCGAAAGCAGCGCGAGGTAGCGTCCGGTGGGCGTCGCGCGATGGAGGTGTTCGCCTGTTGATGTTGTATGAATGTCGGTGGCTTTTATGGTGTCCATTGTTTGTGCTGAAGTCTGCTACGAGAAACAATCTGAGAGCGGTAAGCTTCTTCGTCCTGCGCTCCCAAATCAAAGCCGCCGGGAAAGTTTTTACGTCAAATAAAAAAGCGCGGAAGCATGATGCTTCCGCGCCTTCTCGACAACTAACTTTGCGGTGGCATTGCCCTTCCCATCGAGCCTACGAGGTTAGCTGACGGGCTTGGACAAGGAAGTGTCCGACGTGAAAGACAAAGCATTTCGCCTTCACGATTCGCCCCGTGTTTCGCCTTCAAATGCGAAACGTTGGTTCCCCCGTGCCGCCCCTCTTCGCGCTCAACTGAAAAACGCGGCGGACGGCTTCGGCAGACAAATTTTCAACGAGTGAGATACTACGCCTCTACTCGGCTCTACGCAACACGAAAAAATTTGCGAATCTTTCCGAAACTGCGCTTGGAAACTTCCGTCATCCGCCGACGTGAACAACCGGGCGTTGCTCCGGGTCGTCTTCCGCCTGCCTTAAGACCTCGTGCGTGACGGGCGCGGTGTCGCCCTCGCCGAAGGCGATATACTTGAAAAGGTAAGCGAGCGGATTACCCTCGCTCCAGCCGAAATAAACATGCGGCAGCTTTCCGGTTTTATCGCGCAGGTAAAGCAGGAATGCCGCAATCGCATTCGGCACGGCCGGGCTTTCGGTTCTGAGCACGCGGTAGTTGCCTACCTCTTCGCCCTTGATCTTCAACACGCCCGCAAACTCCGACGCATCGCCCGGCTTCACCTCAAAGAAAAGGATCGGTTCGCCCTGCGGAATGTGATTATCTTCGCGCTTCTCTTTCTCTTTCGCTTCATACTCGGCCACGTCTCCGCAATCGCAGCGATTCGTCACGATGCGGATCGTGCCCCGATTCGCTTCGTCAATAAATCTCTGCGCCGTCTCGTCCACTTGAACATCTTCGACGCGCAATTCGGTCGTGCGCCACAGGCGCGAGATAAATGATGCGATCACGATGGCCAAGATGAAGAACGAAGCGATCTTCAGTCCTTCGGGTTGCTCGATGATATTGATGACGGTCGTATAGACAAAGACGAGCGAGATTACGAGAAACGCCAACCACAACTTGCTGCCCTTGCGCTTAACGGAAAGCGTGACGGCGATTGCGGCCGATGTCATTAACGCCAGCACGCCTGTCGCATACGCTCCGCCCTGCGCGTCAACGTCGGCGCGGAAAAGCATCGTGACGAGGAAACAGATCAGGGTGAAGACGAGGACGAGCGGGCGCGTCGCCTTCGCCCACGCGGGAGCCATGCCGTAGCGCGGCAGGTAGCGCGGCACAATGTTTAAGAGTCCCGCCATCGCCGACGAACCCGCGAACCACAAGATTGAGATCGTGCTGATGTCGTAGATCGTGCCGAAGATGTCGCCGAGCAGATGGTGAGCGAGGAAAGCGAGGGCGCGCCCGTTGGCTTCGCCCGCTTCCTGCGTGGCAGTCTCCGGCCGGTAAGCTTCCGCCGGAATGAGCATCGTGGTAATGATGCTGCTCGTAATCAACATCACGCTCATGATGAGCGCGGCGTAAGTGAGAAGTTTGCGCGTGTTGCGAATGCGACCGACCGGGTTATCGTAAGTGTCGCCCTTGTCGCCTTTGACGAGTGGCATCACGACGACGCCCGTCTCGAAACCGGAAAGTCCGAGCGCGAGTTTCGGAAAGACGAAGAGCGCTGCGCCGATCATCGCCAGTGGATTGTTATAAGAGCCGAGCAGCGCGCTCTTCCAATTGCCTAAGACTTCCGGGTGCTGCGCGATCTGGGCGAAACCTGTGCCGATGACGACGAGGTTAAGCGCGATATAGACGATCACGATCACGACCGCGATCCCGACCGCCTCCTTGAAACCTTTAAGAAACACTGCGCCAAGCAAGCTGATCAAAACTAGCGTGACAACGATGCGGTGATTGAGAAACTGTAAGTGATCATGCACGAACGGATTTTCGATGATGTGCGCGGTGGCGTCCGCCGCCGACAAAGTGATCGTGATGATGAAACTCGTCGCCGCGAAACCGAGCAGGCAGAGCACGAAGAGTTTGCCCTTCCAACGCGACAGCAAATCTTCGAGCATTGAGATCGAGCCGTCGCCGTGCGGCGATGCGGCGGCGACGCGGTGATACATCGGAAGCGCGCCGAACAAAGTTAACAAAACGAGAATCAGTGTGGCGATGGGCGAAAGCGCTCCGGCGGCGAGGAAGGCGATGCCGGGTTGGTAGCCGAGCGTCGAAAAATAATCGACACCGGTCAGACACATCACCTTCCACCACGGGTGCTCATGATGCTGTCCTTCTCTTTCGTGAGGACCTTCTATCTCTTCGATTTGGCCTTTGAGTAACCAGCGTTTGAACCGGCTTTCCGAACTCACCTTCAGAGTTTCTACACTTGCCATGCTTTCATCCCCGTGCCGTCGAGCGCTCGACATACACTCTTTAAATGTTCACGACAAAAGGCGCGGAGCACATTGCTCCGCGCCTCCCTCAGAATTGATCGCGACGCTGCCCTTCCACTTCGGCCTACGAGGTTAGCTGACGGGCTTGAACATGGAAGTGTTCGACGCGAAGCCCGAAGCTCACACTTCACTCTTCACGATGCGCCCCGTGTTTCGCCTTCGTGCGAAACGCTGGTTCCCCGCGCCGCCAAGTCGCGCTGCTTTTTTAAGAGCACGGGATGGGCGGCTTCGGCAGACAAATTGTCAACATGGAAAATCTTATGCTTGCTTAACCTTGAAATCAACTTCAGGTCATGCTGTTGTTTCTTATCAGGTCAGTTTGGTTGCAACCACAGCCTCTCAAATCATGACAAGAAAGATTGCTCTCACGCCCTCACCCGCGCTGCCTGCGCTTTTCCCGTGATGCTCGCGAAAGCCTTGGAATTCAGAGCGCGTTCCGATCTCAACTGTCCGCTGATCCCGGTTCTGACGCGCGCATCCTTGAAAGCAGAGCGGTGCCCGCCGTTTATGTGCTAAAGTCTGGAATGTTCAAGCCTTTGTGATTGTTTTGAAGGGTGCAATCACGATTCTCGGCGAAGCATCCTTCTACCACTCGTTTCACACGCTAATCAAAAGCTTGAAGACGCCCGTCAGGTATCTTCGCTAGTCGGAAGGTTTGCGAATGAAGCCACGCTTACAAAACGACGACAGCGCGCCGGAGGTCAATCAGGAATTGGCCGCCGCGAAAAACAGTGTCGTTCACTTGTCCGATGCGCGGCGCTTAACGCGCCGTCGCGACGAGACGCCGCATCCGGCGCTCGCTAAAGAAATAGAAGAGGCGCGCGACCTGCTGGACCGCGGCCAGTCGAGTGAGGCCGAGTCACGCCTACGCCGGATCATCATGACGGCGGGCGGGGGCGATAAAGCCCCGCTGCTGGCACGCGCTCGCTGCACGCTTTCGGTGGCGCTCGAAATGCTCGGACGTTACCCGGAGTCCCTCGAAACCGTGCAGATGTATGAGACGCCTGAATCGCGCGCGCACCTCGACGCTGAAACAGCGACGAGCCTGCGCGTCCGCATCGGCCTTGCTTACAACTACACGGGCGATCACCCGAAGGCGATTGCGCTGCTGAACGCGGCGCAACGCGAAACGTCCGAGGCCGGATCGGACGCACAGATGGGTGCGGTGTACGAGGCACTCGCCCGCATCTACCGCAGCATCGCCGAATACACCATCGCACGCGATCACGCGCACAAGGCGCTCGATCATTACCGTCGTACCGGGGACTGGCGCGGCCTCGCGGAAGCCTACTTCAGTATCGCCCTGGCCGACATGCATGAGGGCGACTACGACGCCGGGCTGGAGAACTTCAAGCAGGCCACGACGCTCGT
>JACDAW010000436.1 GCA_013695245.1 Pyrinomonadaceae bacterium
CGTGAAGACTTAGCGGTTGAACTCTGGATCGTGCCGACAGGCGCGACGGCTCCGACCGCTTCGCCAACCGTTGATGCGAGCGAAGTCCAAACCACAACCGCACCGCGTCGTCGCGCACCGCGTCGCCGCCGTCGGTAACAACTAAACTTTCGCGTTCTCTCTATGGAAGCGCGAAACTAAACCAAGAGGCGGGCGTTGTTTCTCCAAGAAGCATCGCCCGCTTCAGTTTATTCACGCTATCCGACACGAAATATGGTAAGGTGAAACAGGGTTGACAACTGCGTTTACCCTTCGCCGCATCTTAATCTTCGCGTTCTCCCGCTTTATCCAACACTTTAATGTTCAAAAATGTCAGACGCGCTGCGATTACCAAGCACCGCGCGGCGCAAATGCTAAAACCCGACTTCCAGAGACACAGATTTATGATGAACACAAACAGCAAACGCTTTTCACTTCTTATTCTTGTTCTCACCTTCGTCGCTTCCGTGTGGATGCCAGCGAATCAAATCGCGTTTGCTAAAACTGACAACGCGAATTCAAGCGCGGCAGTGGCGCAACAAACCGGCAACTGGCAGATCACAGGCCCTCCCGGCGGCGACGTGCGAACCATAGACATTGACCCGCAGGACGCGCAACACCTTTTGATTGGCACGCTCGACGGCCAGATTTATCGTTCGCAGGACGGCGGCGCGAGTTGGTCGCAACTGAAGAATTTCAGCCGTCCCGGACTCTACATCGATCACATCATTATCGATCCGCGAAATTCTGGAACGATCTACGTCGCCGCACATCGTCATAAAGAGTCCGGCGGCTTCTTCAAGTCAACGGATGGCGGCGAGACGTGGCGCGAGTCCGCACAGCTTCGCGCCGAGGCTTTGCACTCGATGACGCAGGATTCGCAGAATCAAGACACGCTGCTCGTTGGCACGAACAACGGCGTCTATCGCTCGGCGGACGCGGGCGAAACGTGGACGAAGCTTTCCGTCGTCGGCTTAACTAACACAAACGTCGAATCGCTCGCCATTGACCCGCGCAATTCAAACACGATCTACGCGGGCACGTGGTACCGGCTTTACAAGACGACGAACGGCGGCGAGTCGTGGATGTTGAAGCGTAATGGCATGATTGACGATTCGGACGTGTTCGCCATTGACATTGACGAGCGTAATCCCGATCACATTATCGCTTCGGCCTGTAGCGGCATTTATGAAACTTATGACGCAGCGGAATCATGGCGCAAGGTGCAGGGTATTCCTTCGACATCGCGGCGCACGCGCGCGATCCTTCTTCACCCGACGCAAGCAGGCGTCACCTTCGCCGGAACGACCGAAGGCTTCTGGCGTTCAATGAAAAATTCGTGGATGGTAACAACGTCGAAGCAGTTGGAGATCAACTCCATCGCCGTTCATCCCAAGAACCCGCAAACCGTCTTTATCGGCACAAACAATTACGGCGTGATGATCTCGCGCGACGGAGGAAAAACATTCGCTCCAAGCAACGCGGGCTTTAGCGGACGCCTCGCCTACGCGGTTGTGCCTGACCGCGAACGAAAGGGACGCATCTACGCTGCGACGATCAACACGACGACCGGCGGCGGCTTCTTCTTCGTCAGCAACGACGCTGGGCAAACGTGGCAAGCTTCGATGCGCAACATGCCGAATCGCCTCAGCACCTACGCTATTCTCCAAGACCAGAACGACCCGAACGTGATTTACTTGGGCACAAACCTCGGCGTCTATCGTTCAATGGATCGGGGCGCTTCATGGTCAGCCATCGGTGCGCCGAAGACGACGCCAGCCAGATCGAGAGGCGCACGCGGAAGACGCGGCGCGACCGCCGCCGCGCGCGGGCGCACGGGCGCATCGCAAACGACCGCGCCTCCTAACTCCACTTTAGTCGAGCAAGTGAAACGCGCGCAGCAGGCGCTCGCCATCGCGGGCTACAATGTCGGCACGCCGGACGGCGTGATGGGCACGCGCACCACAACGGCGCTGCGCAAATTCCAATCAGACAAAAACATTCCGCAGACAGGCAAACTCGACGAAGCAACGCTCGTCGCGCTCGGACTCGCAGGCGGAAGCCTTAACGCTGCTCCCTCGACGGTCGTCAGCATTCAGCAATCCACGCCCGTCGTTTTAACCGACACCGTCAATGCGCTTGCCTACACCTTCGATGAGCGCGACGGGCGCAAAGGAATTTTAGCGGCGACGAACGCCGGTCTTTTCCGCACGTATGATCCGACAGTCGGTTGGGAGCGCATATCTTACGGCGCAAACTTTGACTCGCGCACGCTTTGCGTTTCAGTGAACTCGCAAAATCCGCCAACGCTCTATGTCGGCACGGCGAAGTCGGGCGCGCTCGTCTCGCGCGATAATGGCAAGACGTGGCAGCAAGTCGCGGGCGTCCCCGTGACCGTCCCCGTCAATGCTATTGAGCAAGACCCGCAACGCTCGGCTTACGTCTATATCGGCACGACGCAAACTCTGTGGGTGTCGCACGACGGCGGCGAGAAGTGGATGCGGCGCGGCGGCGGCCTTCCCATCGGCACGTACACGAGCATTCTCATCAATCCCGCGAACGGCGACGAGATTTTCGTCGGCAACGCATGGGATAAGGGCGAAGGCGGCGGCGTCTATCGTTCGAGCGACGCAGGTGTGAGTTGGCAGAGAGTCGATCCAAATTTGCCGAGCCGTCGGGTGTGGTCGCTCGCTTTCGATCCGAATGATAAAGAGAAAATCTTCGTCGGATCACACTCGGCGGGCGTCTATACCATGCAGCGCAATTCTTCGAGCGATGCAGCAACAACGGCTGGAAATTAAAACTCGATAGACCAAAAATAAGAGCGGCGGCGCGGAAATTTTCTCAGCATTTCCGCGCCGCATCCTTTTTTAGAGAAGATTAAATGTAGTATATACCTTGACAGTCGGTTGCAGTGCCGTGTACATTGCGGCTCTACCTGAACAAGGGCAGTCGGTATTAAAGCGGGTCACGCGGGTGATCCAAGGGCAGGAACGGAAATTAACTTTTGCGACTAACTTTTGCAAACCAGAACGCCTCACATCCCCGCCGCGAATCTCGAATTTAAATTATTGCTGCTAACTTCAATTTCAGGTAGCCACAGCCGTTAGAAACCCGTATTGGCTAAATGCGCTTATTGCTCGCGGGTGAGCGAGTCGCAGAGAGTCGCCAATAAGAAGTTTTTGCGCGCCGTGTGATCATGAGGAGAAGTCCGACAGGAGCTGACATGTCAACTGAGAACAACAAACCAAACGAAGGTGAAGTCACCGGAGATCAATCACAAACTGAGACGAATCGTTCGCCATCAAACGCGGAAGACACTGTGCCTGCCGCCGCCAGCGCCTCGAACTCACCGTCCTCTTCCGCCGGGGCGGCATCGGCCGCGCGTGCGACATCGGGACGTAGCGCCGCGGACGATACGGATGACGACGATGAACGCCCCTCAGGCGACATGGATTTCGGCGCGATGCTCGATCAGTACGAGCAGGAGCAAGCCGCCTTTCAGGAAGGCGAAATGGTGAAAGGCACGGTGCTCGGCATCACCGAACGCGGCGTGGTGATTGACTTCGGGTTTAAGTCCGAAGGCGTTGCGCCGCAAAGTGATTTCACTGAAAACGGGCAGGTGACAGTGCGCGCTGGTGAAGAAGTCGAAGTGATGATTAAGAGCATGGACTCGCCCGAAGGATACCCCGTGCTCTCGCGCGCCGACGCCATGCGAATGCGCGCGTGGGACGACCTTGAACAGGCGCACCGCGAAGACACGCCCGTGAAAGGACGCATCACGGAGCGCGTCAAGGGCGGCTTGCGCGTGGACGTTAACGGCGTTGATGCTTTCCTTCCCGGCTCGCAAGTTGATTCGCGCCCCGTGCGCAATCTCGATAGCTTCCGCGATCAGGAACTCGAATTCAAAGTTATTAAGCTTAACCGCAAGCGTTCAAATGTTGTGCTTTCGCGCAAAGCCCTACTTGATGAAATGAACGAAGGACGCAAGGGCGAGACGCTTAACAACATCGAAGAAGGCATCATCGTCGAAGGGCAAATTAAGAACTTAACCGATTATGGCGCGTTCGTTGACTTGGGCGGAGTTGACGGTCTTCTCCACGTTACCGATATGTCTTGGGGACGCCTCCAGAATCCGGCTGAGATTTTCCACGTCGGCGACACCGTTCAAGTTAAAGTGTTGAAATTCGACCGCGGGCG
>JACDAW010000452.1 GCA_013695245.1 Pyrinomonadaceae bacterium
AATTTGTTGTGAATTAGCGTGGCGTTTATCGCGTTGAAGTTTATTTGCCGCAGTTGGAGTTGATTAAAGATAAGCCTTGGATCGTTTCAAATCCGATTTACGTGAGATAGGGGCGCGTAAAAACGCCATCGCCCCATGCAAGCTTTTGTTGCTTGCCGGGGCGTTGCGCGAATCAGGAAGCCCTGATTCTAGTGTCTTGGAAGCGGTGCAATTGTCACCGACTGGCTGTAGAGAATCGAGTGTGTTGATTCTGACGCACGCCCTCTTCCCTAGTATTTGGGAAGCGCGTGTACAGCTTCCTATTTAATTGTTCGGACTGTCACAGAGTTTATGCAACAAACCCATGCCTGTCAATATTTAATTTGACCGCACCGTAACTATACGATCTTACGATTTCATCAATAATCTAATTTATTTGCAGCACAGCGCGAATCATTATCGAGTGCTAAAGAGGATGTGACTATAATAGCTTACTAATCGAGATCATCGAGCTGCAATCCGATGGGATGCGCGCCCGCACCTTTCACGCTGTCGATCACTTTCACGACTTCGCCGTAATCTATTGAGCGCGGAGCTTTGATGAAGACGGTGCGTTCGATGCGCTCCGCTTCTTTTATATCTATTCGAGTTTCCAATCCGTAACGATAAACTCCATTCTGGATTCGCTCGTTAAATACTCGCGTCAACTCTGCGCTCAAATTCCCCGTGTCGTTAACTGTGCCCATGCCTTCCGTGTTGTTAAGCTTGAGTTGCAAATCCTCTGTGATGGTGACGATGAGCGTGTACGGGTGAGGCGCGATGGGTTCTGTTTCGGGTTGTTGCGCTTGCGGAACTTGCGCTTTAAACGCGGCGGGTCTGAGCGGTGTGATCACCATAAAGAGGATCAGCAACACAAGCAGTACGTCAATCAGCGGTGTGACGTTGATATTCGGCGAAGCTTTGCGCATCGGTGCGTTCGCTTTCATGCTCTAACTTCTCCTTGAGCGTCTTAATCGTAAGAGCAATTTCTCCTAACCGTGTTGTTAGACACCGAAAGGGAGGTTTTTGTTCCGCGTTGAATTTGTTTCGATGTGTGGGTGGACGTGAATTACTGTTGCGCGTTGAGAAACGGCAAGACAATTTCGGCGAGTTCTTCGGGGACGTTGTAGTTGATGGCGTGCGCCGCGTTCGGGATCGTAGCGAGCCGCGCGCAGCAAGGCAAAGCTTGGGCAACTTCCTGACACCATTTGTGCGGGGCGAGCGGATCGAGTTCGCCGCGCACGACGAGCGCAGGGATGTTGATGTGCGGTAATTTCTCTTCGATGCGGTCGCGCAAAGCCATCTGCAACGTGCGCCACGCGCGCTTTAGTCCGGCTGAGTAATAATCTGTGACGGCGATAAAGGCCATCGAGAGCGGCTCATGCAAAGCGTCGTTAAGCAAACTCAGAATTTGTTGTTGCCAACGTCGCGCGGACGAATCAACGGCGGGCGCGGTAAACACGATTCGCTCAATTTGCTCACGGTGGCGAAGCGCGTATTCGGCGACGACTTGGCAACCGAAAGAGTTGGCGATGAAATGAGCGCGCGGCAAGTTGATCGCCATCATCCAACGCCCAAGCACGTCAGCGAGTTCTCTAATCTCTAGCGTGTGCGACGGCTTACTGCTTTTGCCGAAGCCGGGCAAATCAGGAACATAAACGTGAGCGTGCTTCGCCAGCAGACGCGCGGTCGGAAGCATGTAGCGACCCGAAACTCCTAGGCCATGAACGAGCACAATCGGCGTTACACCCACGGAAGGGGCGGGAACGTCTTCGTCAAAAATGCGCGCATGGATCAGATGTTCGCCGACTTGCGTCCACTCGCTTCGCATCCGCGCTTCTGTCATTTAACTTCCGCGATCTCGATTGATTCTCCGATCTCCGGGCGACCGAAAATCTCCCATGCGTTGCCGCCGCGCAAGAAAAGTTCCATCCAGCGCGTCTCTTTATTGCCGAGCATCCAGCCGCTACTGCCCGGCGCGAAAGCCATCTGCCCGTGTTCGACCGCAAAACTTCCGTCCGTCAAAATTGCTTCTAGCTCACGCGCACCGATGCGAACCCTCACGCGCATCGCTGAGCGCTTCTTGTGTTCCGTCGGATTAAAATTGATCGTAGTTTTCAAATTCCCGTAGCCGTCAATGTAAGCGATGCGGTTGTCGGGAACTGCGGGAATCTGTTTGCGATCAATCTCGTCGCCGAGCGCGTCGGGTTGACCGAGAGCGATGGCGGCCGCCGCCTGCGGAAACAGATCGCGCGAACGAAACTGCGAGCCTTCCGCCGCAACCGACGCCAAACGCAATTCTTCCGCCGCTTCACGCACGAATGAGAAAGTATGGCGGGCGTTGACGCCGATCACACGCACGCCCGTCGGAAGCCGTGCGTAAGCGAGACGTTCGCCCGCGTTGTCTTCGCGCGCCTTCGTAATGTCGCGGCGCGGCGCCACGTTGTGGTAGATGATCGTGCCCGTCGGGGCTTCGTTGAGTCCGAGTTGTGCGACGCAGAACCCGGCGGCAAGAGTCGAAAAAGCCGGAACAGGCGTTAAGACCGGCTCGGCGTCCGGCAGATGAAGGCGGATGCGTTGGACGACTTCGGCGAAAGCCAAATCGCCCTGTCCGTAGTCGGCAATGATATGAAGCAGCATTAAAGTTCCTTTCCCTTTGCGCGAAAACTCATCGGTCGTTTATCGTAAGTGTGTGTTGAAAGTAAATACACTAATCGCAGGCGGCAGGCAAAGTTGAAAAGAAAACAACTCTTCGTGCGCAACTTTAGCGCAGGTCTTTACCTCGAAAGTTTCCTCGTCGCGGCCGTCGCCTCCGTTCTCATCATCCGACTTTTCTTACAGCTCACGGGCTATCCGCAAATCGGCGGCGGCGGACTTCATATCGCGCACATGCTCTGGGGCGGCCTTTTGATGCTCGCCTCGATCATCGTCCTGCTTTCATTCTTAGGTAAATGGGCGGCGCAACTCGCGGCGATCTTAGGCGGCACGGGCTTCGGCGCCTTTATTGATGAAGTCGGAAAATTTGTGACAAGCAACAACGATTATTTTTTCCAACCTGCGGTGGCGATGATCTACGTGATCTTTATTTTGATCTTCATCGCCATCCGCGCTCTTCAGCGCGGGGCGACTTACTCGCGCGAAGAATATCTTGCCAACGCTTTGCGCGAAATCGAAGAAGCGGCTCTTCACGACCTCGACGCAGAAGAGCGCAAACGCGCTTTGTTCTATCTTGAGAAAACGACGCCTGACGATGCGCTCGCTCTTCCGCTTCGGAGCGCGCTCGCGGAAGCCGATCTAATTCCCCACTCGCAAGCGCAATTGCTCGACCGCATCAAAAATTTAATCAAAAGCTTTTACCACTACGTCGCGCGCCTGTGGTGGTTTCCCTTCTTCGTGATCGGTTTCTTTATCGTGCAGTTAGTTCTTAAATTGATCTACGTCTTTATTCTGATCTTCTTCGTCGGGTTGGGCTGGAATGAGATTTTAGATGTGCAAGTTGTTGGTCGCATCGCGGCGCGGATGAAGAATCTGCACTTTGTTGATTGGGCGGAGATCGTTTCGTCGCTGCTTTCGGGCGCGTTCGTTTTGTGGGGCGTGATGCAAATGCGGCGTTCGCGTCTTTCATCTTACCGCGCCTTCAAACGCTCCGTGCTCGTCTCGATATTTTTCACACAGGTTTTCGCCTTTTACCAAGAGCAGTTCTCCGCGCTGCTCGGACTTCTGCTTAACATCGCCATCCTCGTCGCGCTGCAATTCATGATTGACCGCGAAGAGTCCGCAGTAGCAGCAGCAAAAAAATAAAGAGGCAGCGAGCCTTTCACGAACAGTAAGCTTAAAGCGATTAAAACTCGTTCGCGCAAGTCGCTGCCTCGTCTGATCTTCAATTCGCTTTTCTACGAACGGCGACGGCGGCGCGTCTGCGAGTAGATGAGCGCGCCTGCGCCGAGAGCGAGTGCTGCGCCAGCAATGAGCTTCGGCACCGGATCGGGGACGGGCGGCGGCAGCGCGACGACGCCGTTTTCATTCGTGCGCGCTGGTTCGCGGACGTATCTTCCCTTCGGCGGTGGAGCGAAGTGTGCGGCAAACTCATTCATTTTCGTCGCCGCATCTTCCGTGATCGGCAACCCGTGTCCGGCGGCGATGGCTGAGGGTTGTAATTTAGCTAATTGTTCAATTGAACGTCGCGCCGCGCCCCAGTCGGTCGTTAAGGGCGCGGGCGGTTGGCGCAACTCTTTTTCGAGTGTCAAGAGCGTAACGACGGATTCTTGATTAACCGTCGCCAGCGCATCGCCCGCCAGCAGCACACGGTCACGCTCGCGGAAGAGCGAGATGTGTCCGGCGGTGTGTCCCGGCGTGTGAAGCACGCGCCATTCGGGTAAGCCCGGCGCGCTCCCGTCGCGCGGCAGCATCTGCACTCTACTTCCGAAGTCGTAACCCGAATGCGGAAAGAGCCGCGACATCTGGGCGAGCGCGCCGCCGACGGTCGGGTCTTGCGGCGGGTAATCGGATTTGCCTGTGAGGTACGGCAACTCAAGCTCATGCGGATAGATCGGCACGTCCCATCCTTCGGCCAAGCCGAGCGCATTTCCCGCGTGATCGAAATGCCCATGCGTGAGAATAATCGCCTCTGGTCGCGCACCCTTGCCGAAACGTTCTTCGGCAGCGGCACGGACGCGCCAGCCTTGCTTCGGCAATCCTGTGTCAACCAACACCCACGAATCATTCGTGCCGACCATGTAAAGGTTGACAAACACGGTCGTCATAAACGTTACGTCTGATGCGACGTGCTGCATCGAATCTTTCTTCTTTGTTTGAACGATAGATTTTGCGTTTTGCATTTTTTGGCCCTTCCCCTTCTCGACTGAAACTTTTACGGCGTGAACAGCCGCGCACCGTGAACGGTAATCTCGATCACTGACCAGCGTAGATTTTTCTATGCTGGGGATTGTAACCCATTTTAGGCTGCGCGCGGGATGTTTATGCGCCGATAGCGCTCGTCTTCAGACTTCGCGCGTTTGGTCGGGCGGTAGTTTTCGAGAAGTTAATTTTCCGCGCGCCGCAAGCTAATCACGACGGATTTCGACGCAGGCGTGTTGCTCCGCTCCGCAACGCTTCCGATGGGCACAAGCACGTTCGTTTCGGGGAAGTAAGTTGCGGCGCAACGACGCGGAATCTCGTAAGGCACAACGATGAAGCGATGCGCAATGCGTTCTTCACCTTCAAAGTGGCTGATGAGATCAACCACATCGCCTTCTGCGAGATTCGCTTCCTTCATGTCATCAGCATTAATCAATACGATGCGACGCTCGTTGTGGATGCCGCGATAACGATCATCTAAGCCGTAGATCGTCGTGTTGAATTGGTCGTGGCTGCGAATCGTCATCATCAAGAATTGTCCCGGCGCAAGATCATGGCGAGGAAGTTCGTGGACGGTGAAGTTGGCGCGACCTGTCGCGGTTCTAAACTCACCTTCGCGCGCGGCGTTCGGAAGATAGAAGCCTGCGGGTTCGCGCACGCGGACGTTGTAATCATCAAAGCCCGGAATCACGCGCGCGATTAGATCGCGGATGCGATCATAATCTTCCGCCAATTGTTCCCACTCAACGCTGCTGCATTTGCCCAGCGTGGCGCGGGCAAGGCGCGCGACGATTGCCGTTTCACTAAGCAAGTGCGGGGAAGCAGGTTCGAGCGTTCCACGCGAACTGTGCACAATGCCCATCGAGTTTTCCATCGAAACGAACTGCAAACCTCCCCTCTGTTTGTCGCGCTCCGTGCGGCCGAGACACGGCAAGATTAACGCACGCCGTCCGGCGACGAGATGCGCGCGGTTGAGTTTCGTCGAGATGTGCGCGGTGAGACGACAACGCGTGAGGGCTTCGGCCGTGTATTCGGTGTCGGGCGTAGCGGAGAGAAAATTGCCGCCCAGCGCAAGAAAGACTTTCGCTGCGCCCGCGTGCATCGCTTTGATCGCTTCGACGGTGTCGTAACCTGACGCGCGCGGCGGCTCGAAATCGCACGCACGCGCGAGGTCGTCGAGAAATTTATCGGTCGGGCGTTCCCAGATGCCCATCGTGCGGTCGCCCTGCACGTTTGAATGCCCGCGCACGGGACACGCGCCCGCGCCGGGTTTGCCGATCTGCCCGCGCATGAGCAGTAGGTTCATGATCTCCTGAATATTGGCGACCGCATTCTTGTGCTGCGTGAGTCCCATCGCCCAGCACCAGATCGTGCGGTTGGACTTGATCATAATTTCGGTCGCCGCCCGTATCTGTTCACGCGCGACGCCGCTTCCCTCAGTGATGTCCGCCCAACTCACGTCGCTGAGCGCACGCGCAAATTCATCAAACCCGCTCGTGCGTTCTTCGATGAACTCGCGATCTAAAACTCCGCCGCGCCGCTCCTCTTCCTCAAGCATCTGTTTCATGATGCCTTTGAGAAGCGGCACATCGCCATTAATCCGCACTTGCAGAAAGAGGTCAGTCAACTCTGTGCCGTTCCCGACAACGCCCGCGACTTCCTGCGGATGTTTGAAGCGCATCAAGCCCGCTTCCCGTAGCGGATTGATCGAGATGATGCGGCAACCGTTGCGCTTCGCTCGCTGCAACGCCGTCAACATACGCGGATGATTCGTGCCGGGATTCTGACCGATGATGAATATCGCTTCTGCCAGATCGAAATCCGCAAGCGTCACCGTCCCCTTGCCGATACCGATGCTTTCCGTCAAGGCCGTGCCGCTCGATTCGTGGCACATGTTCGAGCAGTCTGGCATATTGTTCGTGCCAAACTGCCGGACAAAGAGTTGATACAGAAACGCCGCCTCGTTGCTCGTCCGCCCGGATGTGTAGAAGATCGCTTCGTCGGGCGACACAAGGCCGTTCAGTTCTTCCGCGATGAGCGCGAAAGCCGCATCCCAACTTATGCTCTCGTAATGTTCGCTTCCCTCACGCAACATCATCGGATGTGTCAGGCGACCCTGCTTGCCGAGCCAGTAATCCGATTGATGCGACAATTCTGCGACGCTCCACTTTTTAAAAAACTCCGGCGTCACGCGCTGAAGCGTCGCTTCTTCGGCGACTGCCTTCGCGCCGTTTTCACAAAACTCTGCGTGTGCGCGTTCGCCCTCCGGGTCAGGCCATGCGCAGCCCGGACAATCGAAACCGTCCTTCTGATTAACTTGCAGGAGAGTCCTCAAACTTCTCGTCGCGCCCATCTCACGCCATGCGTGTTTGGCGCTCGCTAAGACGGCCGGGATGCCCCCGGCGGCGCGACTCGCGGGCGTGATTTTAATTCCCGTAAACTCTTCGGGCGGTTGAGCGCGTGGCGCCGAGCGCGCAGCATCATTCGTTCCGTTTGCAACGTCGTTGTCGCCGTTCCCTGCTGCTGCGGCCTCCGCTTTCATCTCCGCCTCAGTCTTAATGTTCTGTTTCTCAACTTCGTAATGGCTGGCTTGCGCGCTGGCGAGATTGTTAGTTGCATCCTCTTCTAGCGTGCCTCTTTCGTCCGCGCGCGGCGGCTGGCTCGAACTCGCCCCCTCTCCGCCGTCGCAACGTTTGCAATCGAGTTCGTGACCGACGCGCGAGGCGCGCCCCTCTTCGGTTAAAACCCATTCGCGCGTGATGAGCGGCGGGTTGTGGCGGACGTGGTGCCCGTGGCCGCATTCAAGCTCGGCGCGCCAGTCGCCCGCATCATCCTTTAGGAAGCTTGTAATTTTACGCTTCATGTCTTAGTCGTTTAACGTATCACGCGTACATCGCGCTCACTGAAGATTTTCCAACCTGCGTTCGTCTGCTGCCAGCGAAGTTCTTGCACGACTTCGCCGCGCCGATTCAGGTTGCGTCCTTCGAGATGATAACGCTTGCGAAAGCGCATCAGGGCGGTGCGCCCGCCTTCAAGGAAAACGATTTCGGGAGCGGCAGCTTGTATATCAATGGTTTCCGCTTGCCGGAAGGCGCGAATTTTTTCGGCGCGCACCGCGTCGCTCGTCACGTTGCGCGCAAGGTAGAAGGCTTTTAGCGTCGGCATGTAGAAAGTCATCTGCTTGCGGATGTCGCGGCTGTTCGTTGCGGCGATCCATTCGTCAAGGTGCGTCCGAAGTCGTGCGGCCTCGTCGCCTCCAACCTTCGCCGGGCGCGCTCCCGCTCCGGTTTCGCCGTTTGTCGAAGCGGGCGGAATCTGCTCGGCGGCAGATGCCGTCTGCTCGCTCGTGCTTGACGGCGTTTCGCCGTAGATGTCCCAACGCGCTACGTCGGAGATTTTGTTGTAGATGCTTTGAATGACGACGGGCTGATTGAGTTGTTCAGCGTAGATGCGACGTGTGACACGCAGGCGACGCCCACCGTCAATCGAATCAAAGCTGATCGCGTAGTTGTCTTCGCCGCCGCCGGTGACGCTGACGGCCAACCGCTCATCGTTTAATACGGCGCGCGTGCGCACGGTGCGACCTTCTGAAGCTGTTTCGGTGCGCGTTATGCCGTCGGCTTCAAACGAGATGCGCGGGGCGCGCGACGAGGCGATGCTGATGCGCTGCCTGCGTCGTTCGATGGCGAGTTGGTCGGGCGGTGTGAGCCGGATCGTCAAGTCAATGAAAAAGCGTTGCTGTTCGCCGAACGGCACGTTGCTGGAAGCATTGGCGACGACGGAGTATAGTTTGTCGCTGCTCGCTGGATCGATACGATAGACGCCGTTTAACCTAGACTCGGCGACGGACGCGTTGCTGTTGCTGCGAGCGCGCGACTGTCTTGCGCGCGTTTGCTGCGCGGTCGCTCCGCCGCTCGAAACCGCGCACGTAACCCAGACGGCGATGACGAATCTTAATTTACTCATTTAATCTCCTACCGTTTTTTGTTTGTTACGTTGAAGTCTATACCGAGCTTTGCGATATTTGAAGCGGCGAACGGTGATCGGCGATGGAATCTGAAGCAACACAAACGGCGAAGGGCGTCTTATGGATTAACGGCGAACTCGGCGATTTTCAAACGGCGCAAGTGTCTCTCGAAGATCGCGGCTTTCAATTTGGCGACGGCATCTACGAAGTGGCGCGCGTCTATCAAGGCGTTCCGTTTATGTTCGCCGAGCACATCGCGCGACTTTTCCGCAGTGCCGCCGGAATCGAGCTTGCCATTCCAATCTCAGGTGATAAATTTTCCTCCATCGCGCGCGAACTGTTAAATCGCTTTCCGTCAAACGGTGCGGAAATTTACATTCAAATTACGCGCGGCATCGCTCCGCGTAATCTTTTGTGGGCGGAAGATTTACAACCGACAATTATCATCGGCGTGCGACCGTTGCGCTTTGTGCCTCCGGCGTTGCGCGAAACGGGTTGCAGCGCGATCACCTTGCCTGATGAACGCTGGGCGCGCTGCGATCTGAAGACGATCTGTCTGCTGCCGAACGCGCTGGCAAAGAAGCGCGCCGCTCGCGCCGGAGTTTTCGATGCGCTAATGATTCGAGACAATTTACTTACTGAAGGCACAGCCTCAAACGTTTTTCTTTTCTTGAATCAAACTCTTGTCACGCCCGCCGCCGATAATCGTATTCTTCACGGTGTGACGCGCGGTGTCGTGCTTAAATTAGCGCGCGAACGCGGCTACCGCGTCGTTGAACGAGAGGTTAAGCGTGAAGAGTTATACGAAGCTCAAGAAGTGTTTCTCACCAGCACGTCGCTTGAACTGATGCCTGTCGTTAAGATTAACGAGCACACGGTCGGCACAGGCGCGCCCGGCGATGCGCAACGCGAGTTGCTATCGGCGTTTCGCTGCTTCGTCCGTGAGCACACGACGCAGCGCGATCTGGAATTAAGTTAAACGCGATGTTCGTCTAGTTCTCTTTCGCAAAGAAAGCTACAATGCTTCTTCAATCCGTTCAAAAATTTGTTCACTCCGAATCGAGATCGCATGAAAACTACGAAACGTTTGACACTTCTAACCTTGTTCGCCTTTTTCCTGTTGCCCTTCGTCGCCTCCGCGCAAGAAAGATCGCAGAGCAAAACGATTCGCGGGCGCACCGAAGGATTACAAAAACTTGATGGTTTTATGCCGCTTTATTGGGATGCAGAGGGCGGCAAACTGTTAATGGAGATTTCGCGCTTCAGTACAGAACTTCTGTATCAAGTTTCGCTGCCCACGGGCATCGGCTCAAACCCAATCGGGCTTGATCGCGGTCAACTCGGCAACACGCACGTTGTGTTTTTCGAGCGCGTCGGGCCGAAGGTGTTAATGGTTGAACCAAACTATCGTTTCCGCGCGATCACAAACGATGCGGCGGAGCGTCGCGCCGTCGAAGAATCGTTTGCGCGCTCGGTGCTCTACGGGTTTAAGGTTGAAGTGGCGGAAGAAGGGCGCGTGCTTGTGGATGCGACCGCGTTTTTCCTGCGCGACGAACACGGAGTGATTGATCGCCTGCGCGACACGGAGCAAGGGCGCTTTAGTCTCGACGAATCGCGCAGCGCAATTTATTTGCCGCGCACGAAAAACTTTCCGAAGAACACGGAAGTTGAAGCGACATTAACTTTCGCCGCCGATCAACCCGGCGCGCTTGTGCGCGACACCGCGCCGACCGCGCAGTCTCTTAC
>JACDAW010000211.1 GCA_013695245.1 Pyrinomonadaceae bacterium
TGTTGCTGGGCGTCTAAGACGATGGATTGATTTTATTCAAGCTCGATTAACTGCCCGCCTTGATCAATGGAACGCTGCGCAGCTTCGAGCAGGCGCACGACTCGTAAGCCCGCCGCGCCGTCGGTTAAAGGTCTTCGTCTCTGCTTGATCGAATCAAGAAATTCGGTCGCTACGTGACGCAGGGCTTCGGTCGAATCTAGCTTTGGCACCCACACGTCGCCCGTGCGGTAGCTAACGAGCGTTTGATATTTCGCTTCTTTGTCCGTGCCGTTTCCGTTGCGGCTCATCGTCACGCCTTTGTCATAGACGCGCACTTTCTCGGTCGGTTCAATGTCGTCATAGACGATCATCTTGCGGCTTCCGGCGATCAGCGTGCGACGGATTTTGACGGGCGAAAGCCAGTTGAAATGAAAATGCGCGAGCATCGAATCGGCGAAGCGCAGTTGCACATAGGCGATGTTCTCAATGCCCTCTTCGATGTGACAACTGCCCGTCGCAGTTAAGGCGATGGGTTGCCGCCCGACGATGAAATCCATAATGGAAAGATCATGTGGAGCTAAATCCCAGACGACGTTGATATCGGATTGGAAAAGACCAAGATTGATACGCACGGAATCGAAGTAGAGCAAGTCGCCCAGTTCGCCGCTCTCAACGATCTCTTTGATCTTGCGTACCGCGCCCGTATAGACAAACGTGTGATCGACCATCAGGACGAGTCCGCGCTGCTCAGCAAGATTCGTTAACTCTTCAGCTTGGCGCCCGCAGGTCGTGAAAGGCTTTTCGACAAGCACGTGCTTGCCCGCTTCGAGCGCTTCTTTAGCGAATTGATAGTGAGTGGCAACGGGCGTGGCGATCACAATCGCATCCAGCGCACGGTCGCTGATAACTTTGCGATAATCGTTCGTCGTGTTCGTCACGGGAAAGCGGCGACTGATAGTCTCCAGACGATTGGCGTCAATATCGCAGACCCAAGCGAGGCGCGCACTTTCCGTTTCGGCGAAGTTGCGGATGAGATTCGGCCCCCAGTAGCCGCAACCGATCACGCCGACAGTTGTTATGCTCATTGCTTATCCGTTTCTAGAAGTCACGCGAGTCCAGCTTGATCTTAAAGCGATATTCTTTTGTTGACAAGATTCAAGCGCTTGCCGCTCGCGCCGCGTTCATGCACGCTTCCGCCACTTGCGCGATCTGCTCATCCCGTAACTCTGGATACATCGGCAGGGAAAGCACGCGCGCAGCTTGACGTTCGGTTGTGGGAAAATCCCCCGCCTTGTATTTGAGCGAGTGGTAAGCCGGTTGCAAGTGGATCGGTGTTGGATAGTGGATGCCTGTTCCTATTCCGGCTTCGGTTAAGGTTTTATGCAACGCATCACGATTATTCGTCTGCACCACGTAAAGATGATAGACGTGGCGCGCGTAAGGCATTTCACGCGGGAGCGCGAGACTTGTTCCTGCAAGTAGTTCCGCGTAGCGCGCGGCGTGTCGGCGGCGCAAATCATTCCAACAATCGAGATGTTTTAATTTCACCGCGAGCACCGCCGCTTGAATCCCTTCGAGACGAAAATTATAACCAATGATCTCATGACGGTACTTTTGCTCCGAACCGTGATCGCGTAGCAAGCGCACACGACGTGCCACCTCTGCGTCGTTCGTTACGACCGCGCCGCCTTCGCCGTATGCGCCGAGATTCTTGCCGGGATAAAAGCTGAAGCATCCGGCGCGGCCGAGCGCGCCGACCTTCCGGTTGTTGTAGAGGCTGCCGTGCGCCTGCGCTGCGTCTTCGATGATTGCGAGATCGTGGCGCGCGGCGATCTCAAAAATCGGATCGAGATCGGCCGTTTGACCGTAGAGATGCACAGGAATAATAGCGCGCGTGCGTTTTGTGATCGCCGCCTCGATTTTGCCGACATCAATCGTGTAAGAGACGGAGTCGGCATCAACGAAGACGGGCGTAGCTCCGGCGGTGGAGACGGCTTCGGCAGTGGCAAAAAAAGAGTTCGCGGGCACGATCACTTCATCGCCCGCGCCGATGCCGCAAGCGGTTACTGCGAGTTGAATAGCCGCAGTCCCGCTATTAACGCCGACGCAAAACTGCGCGTTGGTGTATTCTGCAAAGGCTGCTTCAAAGGCTTCAACTTCGCGTCCCAAAACGAAAGCGGCCGTTTCGAGCACACGCTCGATGGCAACGCCGACTTCAGTTTTTATTGTTTTGTATTGAGCCTGAAGATCGACAAAAGGAACAATCATAAATTAGTTAATGAACAAGAAGCGGGATTGCAAGAAGTCAGAATACAGAAGTCGGAACTTTAGAAAAGGCAAGCTATTCTTATTCTGACTGCTGGCTGCTGACTGCTGACTGCCTTCTCACCACCCGCGCCGGATTGCCTGCGACGATTGCCCCGGCGGGCACGCTCTTCGTGACGACCGCACCTGCGCCAACGATGGCGCGCTCGCCGATCTCCAAGCCGCCGAGTATGATTGCGCCCGTGCCGATTGATGCGCCGCGACGCACAACGGTCGGTTCAACCATCCAATCGCTTTCTGTTTGCAACGCGCCGTTTGAAGCAGTCGCACGCGGATATTTGTCGTTGATAAACTGCACACCGTGACCGATAAAAACCTCGTCCTCAATCGTCACACCCTCGCAGATGAAACTGTGGCTTGAGATTTTGCAACGCTGCCCGACGCGAGCGCCTTTTTGAATTTCGACAAACGTTCCGATGCGCGTTTCATCTCCGATCTCGCAGCCGTAGAGATTGACGAAGTTGTAAATCTGCACGTTCTGTCCGAGCTTTACGTCAGGAGCGATACAGCAAAACTGGCCTCTCATGAGCGTTCGCTTTCCATATCTATTTGCGCTTTCAAAAAACTTCGAGGCTTCTTCTCATTCGCGTTGTCAATCAGAAAATTTAAGCTCGCAAACTTTTCGGCGCTGGCGGAGTTACGCTTAATGATTTGCGGAAAGACAAGCGAAGCCAAAAAGAATAACACTAAAGGACGGTGTTGTGACAAGTTGCGTTGGAGCAATCAAACGATCAGGAGTCTTGCTTCAGGTCAGAGGCTTGGCGACGGACGCGGTCGTGTCAGTAAAGCGGCGGGCGAAATCGTTGAGGGCACTCTCCCAGTTTTGCAACGGCGAAAGGTTAATCGCTTCGGAAAGTAAACACCGAAGCCGCGAGTTGCGCGGGCGCGGCGCAGGTCTTTGTAGCGAGTTCATCGAAACGCTTTCAAGCTTCACACCTTGAATTTGAGCGGCGACGAGCGCGCGGCGAGTAAAATCCGCGTAGCTTGTTCCCGCGCCGGCGTTCACAACGTGGTAGATGCCGGGCAGATCAAGTTGAGCCAGTTCGCGCAGACGCCGCGCGAGATCGGGCGCGTAAGTAGGCGTGCCGAAACCATCTTCGATGGCTTTGAGCGTCTGCCCGCTGCGAGCGTAGTCAAACACTTTGCTTAAAAAGTTTCTGCCCTCCCGACCGAAAATCCAACCGGTGCGCACGATTGTCGTGCGTGCGCAGGCGCTTTGCGCCCTCCTTTCGCCCGCGAGTTTCGCTTGCCCGTAAACGCTCGTTGGATTGGGATCGTCGCGTTGCGTGTAGAATCCGTCTTTCGCACCATCGAAAACGTAGTCGGTCGAGATCGTCACGAAAGATGCGCCGCTTTGACGACAGTTCGCAGCGAGCAACCCGACGGCTTCATCGTTAATCAGGTAAGCGCGTTTGTGATCTGTTTCGCAGCCGTCCACGTCAGTCCACGCCGCGCAATTGATCGTCGTCTCAGGTTTATCGCGCGCAAAAGCATCGCGTATTGCGGCGGCGTCCGTGACGTCTAAACGCTGATGGTCGTAAGCGAAAACTTCGTCGCCGCGCGCCATGCAATGTTCGACGACAGCGCGCCCGACCATGCCGCCTGCGCCCGTGACGAAAACTTTCAAACCGCTCCAACCTCCATGCCGTACTGCTTTGCGTAAAACGCGCGGTACTCGCCGCTCCGCGCGCGCCTCACCCATTCTGTGTTCTGCCGATACCACTCGATGGTTTTCTCTAGTCCGCTCTCCCATGTCTCCTGCGGCCGCCAACCCAGTTCGCGCTCGATCTTTTCAGGATCAATCGCGTAACGGCGATCATGACCGAGACGATCTTTGACCGGACGTATAAGAGAGGCTGGTTTAGCGAGCAGCTTCAAAACGGTTTCGACAACTTCAATGTTACGACGCTCATTGCGTGCGCCGATGTTATAGATTTCGCCCGCCCGCCCTTTCTCTAATGCGAGCCAGATAGCGCGGCAATGATCTTCAACGTGAATCCAATCGCGCACGTTACGACCGTCGCCGTAAAGCGGGATGGGTTCGTCGCCTATCGCGTTAGAGATCATCAAGGGGAGAAATTTTTCGGGGAATTGGCGGGGGCCGTAGTTGTTGCCGCAGCGCGTGACGACGGTGTCGAGATTGAAGGTATGATGCGCGGCGCGCACGAGGTGTTCGGCCGCTGCCTTCGATGCGGCGTAAGGG
>JACDAW010000469.1 GCA_013695245.1 Pyrinomonadaceae bacterium
TTTGAAAACAGGGGTCAGGGGCTGGGGATCAAGGGTTAGTAGAAGACAAATTCTTAACTAACCCCTGATCCCCAACCTCTAGCCCCCGCTCCCTATATGTTTCGCAAAATTCTCATCGCCAATCGCGGCGAGATCGCCGTGCGCGTGATCCGTGCGTGTCGTGATCTTTCCGTTTCGCCCGTCGCCGTCTATTCCGAGCCTGACGCAGCCGCGCTTCACGTGCGCCTCGCCGATGAAGCTTATGCAATCGGCGGCGCGGCGTCGGCTGACAGCTACTTGCGCATTGACAAGATCATCCGCGCCGCCGAACTAAGCGGCGCGGAGGCGATTCATCCCGGCTACGGTTTCCTCGCCGAGAACGCCGACTTTTCCCGCGCCGTCCGCGATGCAGGCTTAACGTTTATCGGCCCTCCGCCGGAGGCGATGGAGACGATGGGATCGAAGACGAACGCGCGTCGCACAGCACAAGCGGCTGGCGCGCCGCTCGTTCCCGGCACAATCAATTCGCTTGCGTCGCTCGAAGAAGCGCGGGGCGTTGCCGCAAGTTTCGGTTATCCCGTGATGCTCAAGGCGGCTGCTGGTGGCGGTGGTAAAGGAATGCGCCTCGTGCTTTCCGAAAACGATCTTGCCTCTGCATTTGAAACCGCGCGATCAGAAGCGATGGCCGCTTTTGGCGACGCGGAAATCTATCTTGAAAAGGCAATCGAACGTCCGCGCCACATCGAGATTCAAATCTTTGTGGACACACACGGCAACGTCGTCCACCTCGGCGAACGCGAATGCTCCATCCAACGCCGTCACCAGAAAGTGATCGAAGAATGCCCATCGCCGATAGATGATCCGACTTTGCGCGCGCGAATGGGCGAAGCGGCCGTGCGCGTCACGCGCGAAGTTAATTACATTGGCGCAGGCACAATCGAATTTCTTGTTTCAGATTTGACGCGCGAGTTTTACTTTCTTGAGATGAACACGCGCCTGCAAGTCGAACATCCCGTGACGGAACTTGTCACCGGAATCGATCTCGTGCGCGAACAGATCACCGTTGCGGCAGGAGCGCCGCTTTCCTTTACGCAAGACGATGTGCGCTGGACGGGGCACGCCATCGAGTGCCGCGTCTATGCCGAAGACCCAGAGAACAACTTCCTTCCCTCGCCCGGCACGATTACGCATTTGAGCGTTCCGGCAGGCGCAGGCGTGCGCGACGACGGCGGAGTTTATGAGGGCGCAGAAGTTTCCATCTACTACGATCCGATGATCTCCAAACTCGCTGTATGGGGACGCACGCGCGCTGAAGCGATTGATCGCCTGCGCCGCGCCTTAGACGAGTACAATGTTGGCGGCATCAAAACAACGCTTCCCTTCTTCCGTGAGATCGTGCGCGACAAAGAATTTATCGAAGGACGATTAGACACCAGCTTCATCCCGCGCTTCAACGAACGCCGTCGCAACACAAAGGGCGAAACAACGAATGATCAAACTCGCAACGACATAGCCTTGATCGCCGCCGCGCTCGCTTACGAACAAAAAGTCAAAAGCACAGTTACGTCGCAACAAAACGGGCAAGCGCAATCCGATGCGTGGCGGCGCGCGGGACGCACCGCGCTGCATCGCACGAGGGAATACTACTGATGTCTTGCTACTTTCATCTAAATATTCACTTAATGCCTGTCATAACATGATACCCAATAGAAATGAACATCCTTATAGGAAGCGTCGGAGATGGACGCTATTTGCTCTGTTTGTTCTGTTAATGTTTTACCCTTTTGAAATCACCGTAGCACCTGTGTGGAGGATCAGAGTTGTAGATGAAGAAGGTCATTCGATTGAAGGTGTCGCAGTTGAACAATCTTGGCAACATGCAGCAGCATGGTCTGGCGAGCGTGAACAGAAATTATCAACAAACAGCGATGGCTACGTTACTTTCCCACGTCGCACAGTTAGAATTAGCCTTTTGTTATGGCTGATACAACCAGTTTTTGGTTTCTTAGAAGCTGGCGTTCACGGTGATTTTGGGTCTTTTGTATTCATTACAGTCCAAGAGAGTATTGAATATGAGTCTGCGGGATTTGGTGGACAATACCTGTTTGAAAGCTTACCAGATCAAATTGAATTGCGCCGAAAAACCTCCGCGAACCGGATAGGCCCGACACGTAATAAGTCTGCGCTGCCGATGCCTTAAAATGTACCTCAAATCCTTGCAGCGACGGTAAGCTGCTAATCGCTTTACTCGATTGAAATTCAACGGATGAAACTTACCGCAGAGATTAACAATCAAAAGCACATGCTCGATGTCCGGCGCGAGGGCGACTCGATCACTGCTTCGGTTGACGAACGACGTTATGAACTCGAAGCGCGCGAGGTTGAGCCGGGAGTTTATCTTATAGTATCCGGCAATTGCGTTTACGAATGTCGCGTTGAAGAGGCGGAAGCGAATGGCGCGGTGCGGGTTGAGGTTGGAGACAGCAGTTATGAAATTGCTTTGAGCGATCCGAAGCGTTTGCGCGGGGCGCGGAGTGCGGGGGCGGAGCAGAGCGGGCGGGCGGTGTTGAAGGCGACGATGCCGGGCAAGGTTGTGCGCGTGTTGACGGAAGCAGGCGCGGAAGTTGAAGTGGGCGCGGGCGTGATCGTCGTCGAGGCGATGAAAATGCAGAACGAATTGAAGTCGCCGAAGAGTGGAAAGGTCGTTGAAATTCACGCGCAGGTCGGCGCGACCGTAAATGCGGGCGAAGTCTTGGCAATCATTGAATAATTCCTAATGCAGGCGGTAACAAATCAAACTCACATAATCAAGCCGGAAGATTTGCGCATCATCCTGTGGGATATTGATGGGACGCTCTTGCGTTCGCGGCGCGTGGGCGCGTTTAAGGATTACACGGTGCCCGTGCTTGAGGATGTTTTCGGCACGGCGGGGCGATTGCGGGAGATGTCCGTATCGGGGATGACCGATTTGCAGATCGTCGCCGAAGCTTTGCAGGATGAAGGCTTCACCCGTGAGCAGATACGCGGGCGCGTCGAAGAACTTCGTCGGGCATACATGGCGGCGATGGAGCGCGCTACGTCAAACGAAAATGATGAACCGTTGTTTTACCTTCTGCCCGGCGCACGCGAAGCGCTTGAACGTGTCGCCGCGCTACCCCGTTACCGTTCGGCGCTGCTTACGGGTAACATCGAACCTGCCGCGCGTTTGAAGATGCAACTCGTCGGTCTTGAAGAATATTTCACTCTGCCCGGCGCGTTTGGCGATGACAGTCACGACCGCGCGCGTCTGCCCGCTATCGCGCAGGAACGCATCAGCCGTCGTCTCCAAATCGATCTAAAGC
>JACDAW010000487.1 GCA_013695245.1 Pyrinomonadaceae bacterium
GCGTTGTCCGCCGAGTTCAATCGTTTCGCGTCCCAGAGATGTGATGTAGAGCGTGCGCGGGCGATTAATGGCGAGGATTGAGACGGCGTTGCGGCGCGACGGAGAAAGATTGAATGAGCGCAGAGCGTAGAGGACGGAAACGAGATCGTGTGTGCCGACGGGGATGTTGATGCGTTGCCCGTCACTTAACAGCGCGACACTGCCTGTTTGATCAAGGGTGACGGTGCGGTTAATGCGGCGGCGTCCTTCTTCAATCGCTAAATCCGTGCGGAAGGGAAGCAGCGTGCGCGCGTCAACATAGGAGTTGAAGCGGTCGTTGAAGGGGTAGAGGCGCGCGCCTGCGCCGGTCGTCTGCGCCGAGCCGTTAAGGAGCAGCCCTTCGCGCCCAAAGTATCTTGCGCGCTGGCGCACTTGAAACGAGAGCGCGCCGACGGGTTGCGCCGCGCCGCCGAGAAACACGTTGTAGTTTAATTGCTCTCCGACTTTGAAAGGCAGATTAGGATCGAGCGCCGCGCTTGTTTCATCGTTTGAACTTGAGGGCGCGGTGACAATTGGTGTTGGAGCAACCGTCGCAATCGCGGAAGGATTTTGTGTGACGTTCGGGGGCGCGCCGCCGGGTAAAATGGAACTCGCCAGACGCGCTTGTATCTCGCCAGCCGGGTGCTGAATGACGATGAGCACCGGAATGTGCCGCTCGTCATCGCTAAAATAAACGCGCATCGGGAAACTGTTCGAGCCGCTTTGACTGCGAGCGCGGACTTGGGTGGCGATGGCGTTGAACGTGCCGACGTTAGTTCTAACGATCTCACGCCCCGTCACTCTCAACTCGGCGCGATACGATTCACCGTTGAAAGTGACTTCAATGCGGTAAGTCGCTTTCGGTGAAAGCGGCAGAGCGCGCACGCGGTAAAGAGCTGAAAGCGGATCGAACGAGCCGGGAACGGCGTCTCGCGTTAACCTCGACGGAATCGCAGAGATACCGACGGGCTGGTTGTAATCGCGTTCGACATCGGCGGCGAGTGTGCCTTCGCGCGTGAATTGCTGCGTGCGAAAAGGCCGCCCGCTCGCGGGATCAATGTACGAAACGAAATCGTTGTTGAATGGGAAGAGCGCCGCGTTAACAACTTCGATTGTCTCAACGTGTGCGCGCAGTTCAATTCCGTTGCGCTCGAAAAACTGTCCGCGCCGCGCGACCGTCATTTCGACGTGCGCAGCGCTCGTGTAACTTGCGAATGAAACGTTATAAGTTAAGCGTTCGCCGACAGCGTAGGGCGCGGATGAGACGGCGTTTATTTCGCCAACATCGGTTCGGCGTTGAGCTTCGATGCGCGGGGCGCAGAGCAAAAGCGAACAAAGCGAACTAAGCGCTAATGCGAAAGTTAAAGCGCAAGGTTGTCGTTTCAAATCGAATTCTACTTTCCGTGTAATGATTTCTTTATTTTAAATTGCGAAGTATAAAACTTCGGTAGCCTTACACGCCGACGCGCCGCGGATCGTTCCCGAATCACGCTTGAGGCGTTTGCGCGTCCAATTCCGCGATCCAATCACGCACACGCACGCGGGATGAAAGCAGCGCGCAGTGTCCCGTGCCTTCGAGAAGTTTCAGCTTCGCGCCGGGAATGTTTGCCGCGATCTCTTGCGCAGCGCTTACGCTGTCAATCAAACCATCGGTCGTTCCGGCGACAACTAGCGTTGGAACTTTAATCTCCGGGAGACGCGCGCGCAAATCCATGTCGCGGATAATCCGCAATCGTGACAAGTATCCTTCAAAAGGCACGCTTTGCGTGTGGTCGCGGAAGAGTCGGCGATCTTCGTCCGCGATGTCGGAACTGAAAAGCTCCGTCCCGGCGCGCCGCCTACGGTACGCCTTCACAAGAGCATACGGTAAAATTGAATAGATTGCGACGCCGAATTTTATCCGCGCGCGTTGAACGAAAAAGGGAAAGGTGTTGACGAGAATCAAGCGTTTGAAAAATTCAGGATGCTCAAGCGCCGCCGCCATCGCCAACATTCCGCCGAATGATTCACCAAGCACCGTTGCGCGCCCCGCGCCCGCGTCGCGCATCACAGAAGCGAGATCGTCAACGAGCGTTCCCATTCCGTAACGACCTTTGGCGCGCAACGGGAAAGTGATGATCCGGTGATCGCGTTCGAGATCGACCAGCTGCTTGTAGAAAAGCTTGCCCGTGCCTTCAATGCCGGGAACATAAACAAACGGCTCGCCTCTTCCGTGAACTTGATGTTGAATTTTCATTCGTCGAATAAAATCTGAGCGCGACCCCTTAAGAGTTGCGCCGATGATTTTCACACGGCCTGCTCGATCTCTGCGAGGACGCTTTGAGTTGCGGCGACCGGATCAAGTGCGCCGATGATCTGGCGACCCGCAACGATGAAGTCAGCACCGGCGCGCACGGCTTCGGCGGGAGTCATCACGCGCTTTTGATCGTCAGCTTGCGCCGGAGATTTTGCGACTGAACGGAGACGCACGCCCGGCGTAACAATAAGAAAATTCTCACGTCGAATTGTGCGGCGTAAAGCTTCGATTTCATGACCCGATGCTACGACACCGTCAACGCCGCAAGAGGCGGCTAGCGTCGCTAATGCCAAAACTTGATTTTCGGGCGACGCGCTAATACCCGTTTCAACCAGCGTCGCCGCATCTACACTTGTCAGGACGGTGACGGCGAGCAGGCGCGGGCGCCGCAAGTTTTCGCGCGCGGCCGTTTCCGCAATTGCTTCGGTCGCCCGCCGCATCATCTCCGCCCCGCCGGAAGCGTGAACGTTAAAAAGCGATACGCCGAGCCGCGCGGCTTCTGCGCTTGCGGCCGCCACCGTGTTCGGTATGTCATGGAATTTCAGATCGAGAAACACTTCCGCGCCTGCATCAACGATTTCGCGGACGATTGAAGGCCCGGCTGCGGTGAACAATTGTGAACCGATCTTAAACATTCCGATTGAGCCACGCAACAAACGAAAAATCTTTCGCGCTTCATCAACACTCGAAACATCAAGCGCCACAATCAATCTGTTTTTCGCTGAGTTCATAGTTTTTAAGTTGCAAACCCTCAATCACTCATTTATGAAATTGTCTCGAATTGCTTCACACGACACCCGATTGCTTCGTCGAACGACTGGATGCCTTCTCTGCGCATAATCTCAAGCAGCCCGTCGTTGATGTCGCGCGCAACGCTGATGCCTTCGTAAACGAATCCGGTATAGAGTTGCACGAGCGAAGCTCCGGCGCTAATCTTTTCCCACGCATCTTGCGCGTTGAAGATGCCGCCGACGCCGACGATCACAAGCGATTCACCAGCGAGACGGCGCAAGTTTGCGATCACTCCGGTTGCTTTCTCGCGCAACGGGCGGCCGCTTAAACCGCCCGCGCCGAAACGGTCAATCTCTTTCTGAGATGTATGGAGGTCGGAACGGCTCGTCGTCGTGTTGGTCGCAATAATCCCGGCGACATTAGTGTTGAGCGCAACTGCCACAACGTCTTCCAATCCGCGTATATCCAAGTCGGGCGAAATTTTGACGAGTAACGGAAGCGCGTGAGAGTTATGCTGTGCGGCTAATTCACGATTGCGATTTTGCAAGGCTGTGAGCAGGGCTTCGAGATGATGAGCTTGTTGCAGTTCGCGCAAGTTCGGAGTGTTGGGAGAGCTGACATTGACAGTGATGTAATCGGCGGTGTTACGAACCGCCTCGAAGCTGGCGAGATAATCGGGGATCGCGTCTTCGATTTCAATCTTGCGACTTTTGCCGATGTTAACGCCTAGCACACACGCCGGACGTTCGCGGCGCAGACGCTCTGCAAGCTTGTGCGCGCCGTTGTTGTTGAAGCCTTGCCGGTTGATCAAAGCTTTATCCGCTGGCAGACGAAACAAGCGCGGGGTTGGATTGCCGGGTTGCGGCAGGTGCGTTACCGTGCCGACCTCGATAAAGCCGAAGCCGAGCGCGGCGAGGGCTTGCGTGGCCACGCCGTTCTTATCAAAACCGGCGGCGATTCCGACGGGGTTTGCAAAAGAGAGTCCGAAGCGACGAAGCTCGCCGAAGGGTTGGCGGTGGAAACGTTTGGCGACGGCGCTTTGGGCGGCAGAACTATTAAGCGTTAAGGCGAGCGTGTGCAAAGCTAGATCGTGGGCTTTTTCCGGCCGTATGTGAAACAGCAGCGGGCGCAAAATCCGGTGATAAAACATGCAAGGCTGAAGTGAATCGCTCCGCGTCCTTTGCTCCTTGTTCAAGATTTTTACCGGAAGGGCGAAGCTGATAACGAAAAATGATGAAACGGCCAAGAGCAGCCTAACAGAGCAACGAAAAGCGTGTCAAAATCCATCTCTTAAATATGAGCGGAGTAAGATAAGCAAATGAGTAAGGGAAAAGCGCGCGCAGCAGCTTTAAATGTCAACTTCGCTCAGCAGTGATTTTAACGTTTCTGGCGAGGCGAATAAATAGAGAGGTTCAGCTTCATGTCCGAAGCCAGCGACAATCTCAGATTCGTTTAAGTTTGATATCAACTTTGCAAGTTCATTTACTTCATAGCGTTTGAGTCCGAGATCGTCAGCCGTTCCCCAAACGATTTTGCCGTGTGTGATCCACAGATCGAGGAGTTGCGATAGCAGAGAACTTTTCCATTCGATGCTGAAGAGCACATTCAAATATCCTTCGGCGTGAATGCGCCGATCTATATCTCTGAATTGATTCGGCGAAAGCCACTCAAGCGAATTGACGGAAGCGATGTTAGGCGAAACTTTCTCTCCAACATCAAAGGCGTTTTTATTTCCACTCCAACGCGAATTGAAAAAAAGAAATGTTTCCTTAATCGAGTCGGCGTGACGCAGCAGAAGCGGCCAGATGTGCGCGTGAAAGCGAGGAGCGAGCGCGTAGCCGCGTTGTGGGCTGAGGTCTCTTGTCAGTTCGATAAAGCTTAGCTGAGTTGTCATCACCCGCGCCGGAGAAGTGGTTTCGATTATACGCGGATTGTTGCGGCATCGCATCCGCAACGATAAAGGCGAAATGGTTTCGCGCTTTATTCTCTTTCCGTCGCTGTGCTAGTATCGCGCGCAATGGAATTCGTAGAGAAAGCGCGCATCATGGACGCGGCGCGGATGAATCGCGCGCTGTCGAGATTAGCTTCCGAAATTGTGGAAGAAAATCACGGCACAGACGATCTTTATTTAATCGGTATCCGGCGACGCGGCGTGCCGCTTGCCGAGCGCCTCGCCGATAAGATCAACGACCTCGAAGCGACGCGCCCGCCCGTCGGCATCCTTGACATTACGCTCTACCGCGACGACCTCTCCACCGTCGGCGCAAATCCGATTGTCAATCGCACAGAGCTTCCTATCTCGGTCGAGAATCGCAACATCGTGCTTGTTGACGACGTGCTCTACACGGGGCGCACGATTCGCGCCGCGCTTGATCAGTTGATCGACTTCGGACGCCCGCGCCGCGTGCAACTCGCAGTTCTGATTGATCGCGGCAAAGAGCATCACGAACTTCCGATCCAAGCCGATTACGTCGGCAAGTTTGTGCCAACGAAAAAGAGCGAGATCATCAAGGTCTTGCTCCAGGAATTTGATGAAGACGAAGGCGTCGCCATCGTCGAGCGACCCGCATGACAGGATTTCAAGAGCGACCCCAAGCGGTCGCTTTTTTCTTATGTATGAAGCGAGAAACAGCTTTCGCTTTTAGGTAAATTTCATCAAACGATATGAAGACGAACGTGAAGCTTCAACATCTGCTTGGTATCCGTGAGCTAACGCCCGAACAGATCGCGCATTTGCTCGACACGGCGGAATCGTTTCGTGACATCGCGGAACGCGAGATCAAGAAAGTGCCGACCTTGCGCGGTCGCACCGTGATCAATCTCTTCTTCGAGCCTTCGACGCGCACGCGCACCTCGTTTGAGATCGCCGCCAAACGCCTTTCCGCCGACACCGTCAACATCAGTTCGTCATCTTCAAGCGTTACAAAAGGCGAAACGCTTCTTGATACAGCGCGCAACCTCGAAGCGATGCGCCCGGACATCATCGTGATTCGCCACCCGTCGGCGGGCGCAGCGCACGCCATCGCGCGCATCTGCCGCGCCGGAGTGATAAACGCAGGCGACGGCGCGCACGAACATCCGACACAAGCTTTGCTTGATGCTTTAACTATTCGCCAGCACAAGGGAAGCATCGCAGGATTAGAGGTGGCGATTCTTGGCGACGCGCTTCATTCGCGTGTGGCGCGCTCAAACGCGCATCTGCTCACAAAACTCGGAGCGCACGTGCGCGTCGCAGGGCCGGGAACGCTTGTTCCTGAAATGTTCGCAGGCTTAGTTGAAGAAGGATTGCGCGTTGAACCAAGCATTGAGGGCGCGCTTGAAGGCGCGGATGTCGTGATGGTTTTGCGCATTCAACGCGAGCGCCAAGACGCGGCTTTCCTTCCGTCAATGCGGGAATATGCTGTGCAT
>JACDAW010000504.1 GCA_013695245.1 Pyrinomonadaceae bacterium
ACCAAGTAGCTCAAGACGCCGTAGAGGCCGATGGACGTCAGCAGCAGCGCGAGTCCGGCGAAGATGCTCATCAATGTTGTCGTAAATCTCTCAGCCGCGACTGACGAACTAACGACTTCACTGAGCGGTCGGATGTTGGCGACGGGCAGTTGCGGATCGACTTCGCGCACCGCTCTGCGAAGCGCCGCGCCCAGATCAATTGGCTCGGACGTTTTGACGATCCAAGAGGTGAGAAACCAACGGTTCGTCGCCACCGTCATACTGTCCGGCACTTGCGACGCGGGCGTGTAAACGGTCGGCGCAACGGGGCGATCAAATCCTCTCTCTTTAACATCACCGACGATGCCGACAACCTGATGATTTTTACCGTTAAGCGTGACCTCACGTCCCACCGGATCGTCCGTTCCCCGGATGCGTCGCGCGAGCGTTTCGTTAAGTATGATGACAGGTTGTGAGTTCGCCGTATCGCTAGGCGAGAAATCGCGCCCGCGCCGTCTCGTGATTCCGAGCGCGCCGAAATAATCTCCGCCGACCGCGCGCGCTTCGACCGACATCCCTGCAACTTCCGGGCGACCTTCGACGACGATGTTGTTATTGAGTCCGCGCTCCATTGGCAGACTTGGCACGGTTGCGACGGCAGTGATGCCGGGCAGCGCCCTGATCTTCTCCATCACTTGCTGTTGCAGATTCCAGCTTTGCGCGGTCGTTTGATAACGCGCGGAGTTAAGTGAAACCTGCACCGTGGTGACGTTCTGCGGATCGAAGCCGAGCGTTTGTGAACGCAGTTTGATGAAGCTTTGAATCAAGAGCGTCGCGCCGACTAAGAGCACGAGCGAAAGAGCGACCTGTCCGGCAATGGTCAAACCGCGCAGGCGCGCGCCGAGTTTCGTCACGCCCGCGCGACCCGCCACAGACTTGAGCGAATCGTTGACATCAACGCGCGTCGCCTGCACTGCGGGAGCGATGCCGAACAGCAGGCTCGTGACGAACGCGGCGAGCACGGCGAAAAGGGCGGCGTTCGCATCAAGACTGATCTCTTCCAAGCGCGGCAAGCCCTCAGGACTCAAAGCGAGCAGCGCGGGCACGCTCCACACCGCGAGCAGCAACCCGGCGGCAGCGCCGACGAGCGCGAGCAGCACGTTCTCCGTCATCATCTGTCGAATGATACGCCAGCGGCTCGCGCCGAGCGCGACGCGCACCGCAAGTTCTCCGCGCCGGTTGGTGGATTGTGCGAGCAGCAAATTCGCCACGTTCGCGCACGCGATCAAAAGCACGAAGCCAACCGCACCGAACAACACCCAGAGCAGCTTCCCAACGTTGCCGACAATTGATTCTTGATAAGACAAGAGGCGGATGCCTCTCTCGCTGTTGCCGATGTGACCCGGATAAGCATTGCGAAATTGCGACAGAAGCGCGTCCATCTCGGCTTGCGCCTGCGCGGGCGTAACACCGTCTTTGAGTCGCGCAAGCATGTTCGTGTTGTGTCCTTGATCCTTCGGATTCGCTTGCAAGCGCAGAGGTGTGAAAACGTCAACCGGAGTTTCAAAATGAAATCCGGCGGGTAGGACTCCGACTATTGAGCAGCTTTGCCCGTTGAGTTCGATCTGCCTGCGGATCGTTCCCGGATCGCCGCCGAAATAGTTGCGCCACAAATCGTTGCTGATCACGGCGGCGCACGGCGCGCTCGGCTGATCTTCTTCCGGCGTGAACGCACGCCCCAGCGCGGGACTCACTCCGAGCACGCGGAAAAAACTTTCCGACGCGCGTATGCCGCGCACGCGCTGCGGCTCTGCGCCGCCCGCGAGATTAAAGCCCGAACTCGTCGGCGCATACGCGGACGTTTCGGCAAACGAGCGGCTGTTCTCTTTCCAGAAAACGTACTGCGTCGCCGTCACTGCCGGAGTTTCACTCTTGCCCCACTGCCAGTAAGCCTGAACGATGCGCTCCGCCTGCGGGTAAGGCAGCGGACGCAGGATCACCGAATTGATGACGCTAAAGATCGCCGTGTTCGCCCCGATGCCGAGCGCCAGAGTCAACACTGCGATCAGCGTGAAGCCCGGCTTGCGCGCGAGCATTCGCGCGCCATAACGAACGTCGTGCCACAAGCTTTGCATCACTCACCTCCACTGAACTTTCCCTTGTATTATTCATATCTGAGTGCAACCATCGGATCGACTTTCGTCGCCCGGCGTGCAGGGATGTAACAAGCGACGAATGCCACAACAGACAGCAGCAGCGAGATGCCGATAAAAGTGAACGGATCGGTCGCACTCACGCCGTAAAGCAAGTTGGAGAGAAGTCGGGTCAGCGCGAATGAAGCGGCGAGACCGGACAGCACACCAACAAAGATCAGCGCCATTCCCTGCCCGACGATCATCCTGACAACGTCTTTAGTTTGCGCGCCCAAAGCCATACGGACGCCGATCTCATGCGTGCGTTGTGTGACGGTGTAAGCGATGACGCCGTAGATGCCAACTGCCGATAAAAGAAGCGCAACGCCTGCAAAAACGCCGAGCAGGAGCGTATAGAAGCGTGGTTGCGCGACCGATTCCGACATCAACTCTTCCATCGTTTTAGCGCGCGAGACGGGCTGATCCTTATCCACAGTTGCTACTGCGCGCTGGAGCGATGGAATGATGCTCGCCGGGTTGGTTTTGGCGCGCACGATCAACGCGGTCGAGAGCCAAGGGCGTTGTAAAAAGGGAACGTACATCTCGATCTCGGTTTTGTCGCTCAAGTTCATCTGCTTCGTATCGCGCGCGACCCCGACGATCTCATGCGAAACCGGCTCGCTCATGTAATGCTTGATCTTGATTCGCTGTCCGACAGGATCACGATCAGGGAAGTAACGACGCGCCATCGTTTCATTGATGATCGCAACGGGCGGAGCAGCCTTATTATCGCGTTCGGTAAACTCTCTACCTCTTCCTAAAGAGATGCCCATCGTGTGGAAGTAGCCCGCGCTGATCGCGCTATAGAACGCTTCCTTTTTGTCGCTCACCTCCGTGGTTTGCCCCTCGATCTCAAAACCGAAGTTCAAACCGAAGCTAGCGAGCGGCGGGCCTGAATTTAGGGCAACTGATTCGACGCCCGGTAACTTTTCGACTTCTTCCAAAATGTTTTGGTAAAGTCGCGCGCGTTGATCGTCTTGCAGGTACTTCTGCGTGAGTGGCGGAACGACGTTCGCGGTTAAAAGGTTCTGCGGGTTAAAGCCCAAATCAACTTGCTGCAGACGCACGAGGCTTTTCATTAATAGCCCCGCGCCGACGAGCAGCAACACCGTCAATGCGATTTCAGAGACGACCAGCAAACCGCGCAAGCGTTGCAGGCGCAATCCGGCGGTCGAAGTTCTGCTCGCCTCTTTCAGTGATTCATAGACGTTCGGGTTCGACGCCTTTAGCGCGGGCAACAAACCGAAAACAAGTCCGGTTATCATTGAGATGCCGAACGTAAAGATGAGCGTTACGCCGTCAATGCGGCTTTCATCCAGACGTGGAAAGCGCCAGTCCGACGGCATCAGCGACGTAATCGCCTCGACGCCCCAGAGCGCGAGCAGCAACCCGGCCACGCCCCCCGCCAATGCAAGCAGCAAACTTTCGGTGAGCAGTTGGCGCACGATGCGAGAGCGCGTTGCGCCCATCGCGGTGCGAATCGCCACCTCTCTGTGGCGCGATGCGGCGCGCGCCAACAGCAAATTGGCGACATTGGCGCACGCGATCAGCAGCACAAAGCCAACCGCGCCGAGCAGGATCAATAAAGACGAGCGAACATTCGTCACGCCTCGTTCATGCAACGGCAAGAGTCGCACACCCCAACCGGCATTAGTCTCCACATGTTCCGCGGCAAGCCGACTCGCGATCACGTTTATCTCAGCCTGCGCCTGCTCCAACGTGACGCCGGGCTTGAGGCGCGCAGCAACGGTGAAGTAACGGCTCGCGCGCGGCTTCAGCTCGCCCGAATCCATGAAGAGCGGCGACCACGCTTCAGCATAAGAAGGTTCTTTAAATTCCGGCGGCATCACGCCGACAACCGTCGCGCTTCTGCCGCCAATCATGAGCGCTTTGCCGATGATGTTTGGATCGCCGCCGAAGCGTTTTTGCCACAACTGAGAACTGAGAACGATCACGCGATTGCCGCGCAACACATTCTCTTCCGGCAAGATGGTGCGCCCCAGAAGCGGTCTTGTGTTATAGACCTTAAAGAAATCATCCGAGACTCGCGCGCCGGTGAACTGTTCGGGATGATCACCGCCCGACAGATTGATTGTCCCGCCACTGTAAGCGGTGATGCCCTCGAAAGAGTTGTTCTGCGCTCGCCAATCAAGATAATCGGCAGGCGACGCGCCGCCGAATTGCTCTTCACCGCCTTTAATGTTGACGGCGAGAACAGCGACCAGACGATCCGGCTCGGCGAACGGTAGGGGACGCAAGAGCACAGCGTTGACAACCGAAAAGATGGCGGTGTTCGCGCCGATGCCGAGCGCCAACGCGATGACGGCGACAATCGTGAAGCCGGGGTTCTTCCACAACATTCGCAATGCAAAGCGTGCGTCTTGTAAAAGTGTTCTCATAAACCGCCTCCTATAATTCACAAACTGAATTCACTCGTACCGTAGCGCGACCATCGGATCAACTTTCGTTGCGCGTCTGGCTGGAATGTAACAAGCTAAGAGCGCGACTATTGCAAGCAGCAACGTCACGACGGCAAATGTCACCGGATCGCTTGTGCTGACGCTGTAGAGCAAACTCTTTAACATCCGCGTTGCGGCGTAAGCGGCGACGAGTCCGAGAGCGACGCCTAGAGCCACGAGCGTCATGCCTTGTCGCAACACGAGGCGAAGCACGTCTGCGCCGCGCGCGCCCAAAGCCATGCGCACGCCGATCTCGCGTGTGCGTCCCGCGACCGCGTAAGACATCACGCCGTAGATGCCTAAAGCCGCGAGCGCCAGCGCGAGGATGCCGAAACTGCCGAGCAAACCGGCGGCGGCGTGCGCCGGAAGAAGCGAAAAGCTCATGTGTTCGGTAAGAGTTTTGACGTCATAGACGGGAAGTGTCGCATCAAGCGATTGAACGGTGCGGCGAATTGCGGGGATCGCAGCCGAAGGTTCGGTGCGCGTGCGCACAAGCAATGTCGCGTGGTTGTTATAGTTTTGAAGCAACGATTGATAGATGAAAGCGTGCGGGCGTTCGCCGAGGCTCACGTACTTATAATCTTTGGCGACGCCGACGACTTCAGTGAAGGGGCCGTCTCCGTCGCCGTAGCTTATGCGTTTGCCGATGGCCGTTTCATTCGGGAAAAGCTGACGCGCAAGCGTTTCGTTGATCACGCAGACGCGCGGCGCATCCTCATGGTCACCGAGTGTGAACTCACGCCCTTCGACAAGCGGGATTCTCAAGGTCGAAAAGTGTTCCGTTCCTATTTGCGCGTAGTAAACGCTCGGCGGCTTCGCGTCCAGCGGCAAGATTTGTCCTTCACGGAAAACACTCGTTGTTGAATTGTTAAGACTCAATGGCAGTTTGGTGGCGAGCGTCACGCTCTCGACTTCCGGCAGCGCCGCGACGCGCTCGATCAGTTGTTGGTAAAACGCTTGCCCCTGCCCTTTGTCGTAGCCTTGCAACCCGACATCAACGGACATCGCCACCATATTCTCAGGCTTGAAACCGGGATCAATCGCGCTCGCCTGTTGAAGGCTGCGCAACACGAGTCCCGCGCAGATCAAAAGCAAGAGAGATAACGCCATCTGCCCGATGACCAGAGCATTGCGCAGACGTGAGCGCTTGAATCCGGCGAGCGATGATTCATCTTTGAGTGCCGGAATCACATCGGGCTTCGTCGCTTGCAGCGCAGGCACGAGTCCAAAGACGATGCCCGTAAGGATTGCCAGCAACAGCGTAAAGCCGAGCACGCGCCAGTCAACGCGTAGGTCAACTAAAACAGAAAAATCAATCGGCGGCTTCAAGGCGGTTGCCGCGATATCGGTGACCCACAGCGCGAGCAAGATTCCGAGCGCGCCGCCCGCAAGCGAAAGCAACACGCTCTCCGTCAAGAGTTGCCGGATCAATCGCCAGCGACTCGCGCCGAGCGCGAGCCTGATCGCAATCTCCTTGCGTCGTTCGGTCGAACGCGCGAGCAGCAAGTTAGCGATGTTGGTGCACGCGAGAAGCAGAACCAGCAGCACCACTCCCATCAGCACTCCACTGAAGCCGATTGCGCCCGTGCGCAGCATCGGGATGATGCCGAGCGGCACCAACTCGATCTTCGTCCCCTCATTCAGACGCGGATACTCTCGCGCAAGATTCTGCGCCACAGTATTTAGCTGTCCGCTTGCTTGCTCTGTTGACACGCCAGATTTGATACGTCCGAAGACGAACAAACGTCCGTCGCCGCGCGCTTCCAGATAATCGTTGCCCGGCTCGATCTCGCGCTGCATCATCAATGGCACCCACACATCCGGCGCGAAGACTTTGTCCGTGCCGTTTAATTCTTTCGGCGCGACGCCGACGACCGTAAAGC
>JACDAW010000516.1 GCA_013695245.1 Pyrinomonadaceae bacterium
TATTTGGCTTGCAGATGCGTTCTGGCTTCCCAGAGTTCGGGGAAAAACCGCTTCGATAAAGTCGTCCGAAGATAATTCGCGCCTTCCGAACCGCCGGTGCCGCGCTTTGTGCCGAGCATCCGTTCGACCATCTGGACGTGATGTGCGCGCCACAAAATCAATTGCTCATCATGAGCGATGAGGCTTTCGGCTAGTTGATATTCTTCGTAAAACTTCTCGAAATGCGTGAGCACTTCAAACACGGCGTGCACGCGCTTGCCGTAGAGCGCGCGACGCTCGTCGGCGGCGAGAGAAGAATCGTCAATCGGCGCATCGAAGCCGCGACGCGTGAGGACTGAGAAAAATGCGTCATGCAGCGATGGGGCAAGAAAACGCGCATCAAGGCGCGCGTGGGCGAATTCGTCGTGGCGAAAATTGTTAAGAGTTTTCTCGTCTTTCAAGCCGGAGGCGAATTCGATTTCGCGGAATTGCATTGACTGAAAACCGCTTGCCGGGTTGAGTTCATTGCGAAAGCCGAGAAAGCTGATCGGCGACATCGTCTCTAAAACGTGAATCTGACTCACAAGCACTTTCTCAATCTCGACGACTCTCCCAAGCGCGCGCGTGGCGGGCGGCAAGCGATCTTCATTCAAGAAATTGATGCTCGCGTCGATCTCATGCAGGATTTGCTTAAACCACAACTCGTAAGTTTGATGGATCGTGATAAACAACATCTCGTCGTGATGCGCCGGATTTGAAAGACACTCTTGAAGATTAATTAAATCCGCCACCCGCAAATACTTGTTGTAGGAAAGCGGCGCGCGTTCACCGTATTCTTCAGTCATAATAAGTTCACTTAAAGCAAATCAATTTTACAACGAGCGACACGCACATCAATCCATTAATAAGCGGCAACGGCCGCCTCCGTAGCGACGTGCGCGCCTGCGTCAACGATCTCGCGCATTTCGCGGATCACTATTTCCAATTCTTCGTCCTTTGTGTAAAAGTGGGGCGAGATGCGAACGCCCGCGCCCGGTCGGAAGTCAACAATGATCTCTCGCTTACCCAGTTCGCGCACCATGCCTGCGCCGTGTTCCACATTAACCGTAATCGTCCCGCCGCGCTGATTCACGTCGGGCGGACTCGTCACGTGCAAACCTGCTTCTTCGGCGAGTTCGATCAATCGCGTCGTCTGTCGCACGCTCTTTTGCCGAATGTTTTCAACACCGACTTCGCGGATGATCTCATAACCCGAACGTGCTGCGTAGAGCGCGGGGATCGCAGGCGAGCCGTGAAGGAAGCGCGCGATGCCGGAAGCGTAGCGGACGGGTGCTGCTTCAAATGCGAAGGGCGATTCATGCGCCATCCAGCCCGTCACTTTCGGTTCAAGTTTGTCGTGCCAGCGCGGGTGAACATACAAGTAACCTGCGCCGGGGCCGCCGCAGAGCCACTTGACCGAGCCGCCCGTTGCCAAGTCAACATCCAAATCCGTAACGCTGAAGGGAACTGTGCCCGCCGATTGATACGTGTCTAAAACGACGATTGCGCCGACTTCGTGCGCGCGCTCCGTGATTCTTTTAGCGTCTTGCAGAAACGCGCTCTTGAACAACACGTGCGAAATCGGGACAAGCAACGTCTCTTCATCAATCGCCGCAAGCAATCGCTCGTTTGAAACCGTGATGCCGTCGTCCGAAGGGACAATCTCGATGCGAAACTTTCCTTCGCGCGCGTGCGCTTCATAGACGTAAGTGACGGAAGGGAACTCAAGTGAAGAGTAAACGATCTTGTTGCGTTTGCCTTGCGGCTCGAAGCAGGAGAGGATAAGCGATTGGCAGACCGAGACGTTCTGGTGCATCGCCACGGTTCCCGAAGGCGCGCCGATGATGGGAGCGAGTTCATCGCCAACACTGAGAGGCATTTCCCACCAGCCTTCCGCCCACGCGCGCACGCCGCGCGTGGCCCACATCTCCGCGTATTCATGCATGCGCTCGTATGTTGCACGCGGCATCGCGCCCAAGCTGTGTGAGATTAAATAAACGGCCTTGTCCAAAATCGGAAATTCGGGACGCCATTTCAAAAGTTCATCGGTCAATGATTTCCCTCCGGCGCGG
>JACDAW010000517.1 GCA_013695245.1 Pyrinomonadaceae bacterium
GAATTTCCCGGCTGGCGCGGATCGTAGCGAACGACGACGCGCGCTCCCGGCAGATAATCGTCGGGGCGTTGGCGCTGTTCTTCGTCGAGCGTTTGCGATGATTCATAGCCGACGCTGTTGACATCGTAGTTGTAAAAAATTTGCACATGCGCGCCTGATTCGTCCGTTGTTGAATCGAAGATCGAGCCTTCGGCAATGCGACCTGTCCGCAAGAGAGTGGTTCGGCGGTCAACTTCGTCGTCACGCTTCTTGCGGCGAAAGAGATTAAAGATCGGCATTCGCTTTTGGACTATCGCGGCGTGCGCGGGCTTGCTGAAGCCGTTGCGGTGGGGCGTGGGTTCGGGTATTGCGAGCTTTCGACGAATACGCCATCGCGCATTACGCGGTCGTCGGCCGTGCCGAAAATTTTATCTTCACCCGGCCACTTTAGCTCGTAATTGTTAAACGAAACTCCCGCGCCGACGCCATCGTCTGCATTTACGCGCCGCTTGGCGTAACGCAGCTTCGCTGTTGATCCGCGCAGAGAACGACCACTTGAATTTGAATTTGTTAGTTGCGCGGTCGGCGGAGCAGTCGGGCGATATTCGCTCGAAGCTAAATGATCGAGCGCGGCGGCGATGGAGCCGTCAGCGTCAGGAAGTTTGCGTAAATCATCGAGCGTCGCCGGGTAAGTGCCGTAGCACGCTTGGTAATCGAGGATCGCGCGGTGGCTCGCGTAGAGCAGCGCGTTGTTAGCGGCTTCGTGCGCTATTTGCGCGACGCGCAAACGCTCAGGGATGCTGATGCCGATGCCGACGGCATTTGTCACCATGATCGCACCTGTCAGTGCGAGGCAAGCGTGTGCGATGCCGTGTCCGGTAAAGCGCGCGGGCGCGCGGCGCATCCGTTTAGTGACGCTCCAGCTCGCCCATAAACCTATAACGGAGAGCGGCAAAACCGTGTACTTGAGACGCCACGCCGCGTTCTCAAGCGTTGTCACAAAATCGTCAAGGCTCAACGGAAAAACTCCCCGCTCCGCCAGCGCGACGACGAAACTCGCCAGAAACGCCGAAGCCAAAAGCGCGCTCATCGTAGCGACGAGAAACGCCTGCTCATAAGCGGGAAGCTTCTGCGGGGGTTGAGGAAGAGCGGGGCCGACCGCGTGTGCACCGCACGACGCGCAACCTTCTTCAAGAGTGCCTTTGAAAGATGAACCGCAGCACGGGCAGGTGGTCAATTTTCATTACCTCGCAAAAGTTGTAAAAGCGCGGAAAGCGATGCGCGTAAAAACTCTAACGCGGCACGGGCGCGCTCGTCCGTCTCACATCACGCGCCGGGCGCGAATCTCCCGGCGGAGTGTTAGATGCGGATTCCGCGGCGGGCGTGACGGTTATTTCCTCCGCCTTCTTCGTCTCGCGCCATGTGTGATACATGCGATGGGCAAACGTCCAGTAAGAGCCGATGGCGATCACCCACAAGACGGCGGGCATCCGATTGGCAAACAAACTCTGCGATCCCCAATGCGTCGAAAGCGCGCCGATAATCAAGAGCACAACTCGTTCGGGACGCCGAAGAAATCCAACATCGCATTTCGGAATCAAACTCTCCGCCCGCGCGCTCGCATAACTGACCATCACCGATCCCATCATTCCGGCGCCCGCGAGAAAGACGTTAAGTATGGAGTGATATTGCGTATCGCGCGCGTAGAAAAGCATGATGCCTAAAAGAACGACCATGTCCGAGAGGCGGTCAAGCGAGGAATCGAGGAAGCCGCCGAAGCGCGTTACTCTGCCCGTCAAGCGCGCCACGTTGCCATCGAGCATGTCGAAGAGGTTGGCGACGATAAGAACGATGCCCGCCCAGAAGAAGTGACCGAGTCCGAAGAGCAATCCGCAAGCGACGTTAATCAAGACGCCGATGACAGTAAGGATGTTCGGGTTGACGCGGTTGTGCGCAAGCGCGCGCACCATCGCGTTGATAATGCGGCTTGCCCCGCGCCCGATGCTCGCGCCAAACACGTCTTAAATCTTTCTCCTTAATCCAAGAACGCCTTCAGCTTTTGCAGAAAGCCTAGCGCATACAAATTATCACGAAACTTTCCCGTATGTCCCTCAAGATTTGCGCCTGATAAACTATTGAGCGAATGATCGAGTTATAGTGCGAAGCAGTTATGAACTAGCGCCGCTTATAGCATCGTGAATTGTAACGAGCCGCCGAATTTCAAATTGGCGTTTACCGTTCGGCGTCACAACTGTCACTTCGTCGCCCTCTTCTTTGTTCATCAAACTGCGACCCACCGGCGAGACGGTCGAGATCAGCCCCGCCGCCGGATCGCTCTCTTCGGGCGTGACGAGTTTGTACGTTACCTCTTCGTCGCGTTCGGCGTCGAAGAGCACAACGGTCGAGCCGTAAGCTGCGCGGCCATGTGGCACTTTCGATATATCAATCGAAGTGATTTCGCGTAGTCGCTGACGGAGTTGCCCGATGCGCGCCTGCACGAACTGCTGGCGGTCGAGCGCGGCTCGATACTCAGCGTTTTCACGTAAATCACCCCACTCCAGCGCGAGTTTAATGTCTTTCGGCAGTTGTACGCGCAACTCCGTCTCCAACTCCTGCAACTCCGCGCTCATCTTCTCCTTAACTTCTTCTGTCACCTTAAAATTCCTCTGTTTTGACGTTTACCGTTAAATTAGATTCTACTTTAACCGACGGCGAATCGGCGAACTTTATCTTTCGCGCTCAATTAGCTGCAAGGCGCATGATGATCGAGTTCGTCGGGCGCGCCGAAGGAGACACCGACATCGCGCGCCGTGCGCACGAGTTGTCCGCCGGTCGGAACGGTCTTAATGCCTTTGACGGCTTCCGCGAGCGGCACCGTGATGATATTTGACGATTGCAGGGCAACCATCACGCCGCGCTCGCCGCGCATCAGGGCGCGCGTGGCGCACGCGCCGAAGTTTGTCGCCAGCATCCGGTCGAAAGCGTTAGGCCTGCCGCCGCGCTGAAGGTGTCCGAGCACGACGCAGCGCG